>NZ_CP040793.1 GCF_021952865.1 Clavibacter californiensis
GATGCATCCGCTGTCCGAGGTCCAGCCCGGCGACCTCATCTTCTGGGGCGGTGACGACGCCTGGCACGTCGGCATCAGCCTCGGCGGCGACTTGATGATCGCCGCCCCCAAGGTCGGCGACGTCGTCAAGGTCCAGAAGGTCTGGGGCCAGCCGAACGGCCAGGTCTGGCGGCCCGTCGACGGGCTCGAGTAGCGCGGCACGACATCAGCCGATCACACGGACGACGAGGAAGAGGACAAATCGATGAGCACGACCTCCCTGGACACGCTGGCGACTCCTTTCGGTCAGATCCCCTGGCCGTGGTGGGCGCCGGCGCTCGTCATCGCCGCGGCGGCGCTCGCTCTCGCGGGCGTCCTGTTCTCCGTGACCCGCCGGTACGGGTCGCATCCCGTGGACCGGATGCAGCGTCACCTCCGGGCCGGCAACAAGCTCGATCCGGTGCTGTATCCGGCGCGCCTGAAGTCCACGCGAGAGGAGCTGCACCCTCGCGCCGAGGATCTGCCTCCCGGGCAGAGGATCGGCACGCTCGTCGGCAGAGGATCGACGTGGATCTGGCAGGGCTGGCGCGACGTCGCGATCTACGTCTTCGGCCCGGGCCGAGGCAAGACCACGGGCGCCGTCGTGCGCCACATGCTGGAAGCGCCCGGGCCTGCGGTGATGACATCGAACAAGGTTGACGGTGTGAAGGACGTCCTCGCGGGTCGAAAGCGCAGGGGACGGCAGTGGGTGTACGACCCGATGCAGGTCTACCGGCAGGACCCGCGTCCGGACTTCGTGTACGACCCGTTGGAGGACGTCACCGACCTCATCAGCGCCCAGGAGATCGCGGCGATCTTCGAGGCGAGCACGAAGGAGGCGGACAGCAAGAGGGACGCGCAGTTCGACTCCCAGGGATTGGACCTCTTCGCCTTCGCGCTCTTCGCGGCGAAGCTCGAGGGCACCGGCCTCTGCCAGGTCTATGCGTGGATCACGCAACAAGAGCACGCCGCGCTCCGCGCGATCATGCAGAAGCACGGGCAGCCGGGGCCGGAGGCGGCACTGCTCGGGTTGCAGGGCCAGCCGGACAAGACCCGCGGCAGCGTCTACGCGACCGCGCAGCGGATGGCGTCCGCCCTGGCCAACGACAGGCTGCTCCTGTGGAGCCACGCACCGGGCATCCGCCGATTCGACGCGGAGGCGTTCGTCCGCAGCGACGACACGGCCGTGCTGATCTCCCGCAACGGCGCGGGATCGGGTGGTGCCTTCGTCGCCGCGCTTGTGCGATCGATCGCCCGCGCCGGCGAGAGGGCAGCATCCGCGGACGGTGGCCGCATCACCATCCCCATCGTGTTCGAGCTCGACGAGGTCGCCAACATCGTCCGCTGGCCGGAACTCCCGGACCTCGTCTCGTTCTACGGGTCGATGGGGCTGTGCCTCAGCATGTACTTCCAGTCGTGGGGGCAGATCGTCCGAACCTTCGGCAACGACGGCGCCGACACACTGTGGAGCGCGTCGTCGATCCGCGTCTACGGCGGCGGCGAGTCCACGCAGTCGCCGTTCCTCAGGCGGTTCAGCGAGAGCATCGGCACCTACGACGAATGGACGACGACCACCTCTTCCGGCCAGAACGGCTCGACGAGATCACGGACCTCGAAGTCGACGCAGATCCTCCCGGCGGACGTCCTGGCGCATCTGCCGAAGTGGCGAGCGGTGTTCGACGCCTCCGACGTCGGTCCGGTACTCGTCCGCATCCGGCCCTGGTTCGAGGACGAGGTCCTCTGCGCCATGGTCGACGGGCAGGAAGTGGCCGAAGGCAAGATCGTGAAACAGAAGAGGGCAGCGGCGGTTGAATCCGAGGCGATCGCGGAGAAGGCCGCGCATGTCGACGCCGTTTGACGCGACCAGCTGGCCCGACGTCCCGCCGCCCAGCTGGGGCGATGAGCCTCCTCCGCTGAGCGATTGGGACGCGCCACCAACGCCCGAGGACGAGGGCATGCCACCCGCCGACCCCGGCACAGGCGAGGTCATCGACAAACGCGGAGCGACGGCGGCACCCCGCGTGAAGAAGCCGAAGCCGGACGAGCGGAAGCTCTTCCTCGACTGGGTCGCGCTGCATCTGAGCCGTGTCGAGGCGTTCGGGGTGCCGGTGAAGCAGAACCCGGCGTGGTGCCCCGAGTGGTGGAAGCACCCCGAGGTCGTCGAGCGGTTCTACGTGTCCTGGAAGGGCTACCTCGAGGCAACGAAGCGCATGCAGGACGATCGGCTTGCACAGTCAGCATGGTGGGTGCAGCACTGGGATCACCACGCCCGGATCATCTTCGACAAGACATACGGCCCGTTCCGGGCCTGCAACGCCGCGGGACACCTCGCCGACAACAAGGGCGAGCCGCTCACGATCGTGCCCGAAATACCACCAGTCGGGCAATATGTAATATAACGGACACGCAGAAGACAGGACACCTAGGGACATGCCCAGCCGCCTGCGAACCCTCATCAGCACCTGCCTACTCTTCCTGGGGCCCTGGTGAACGGCGAGTTATGAGGCACGTCAGCCGGATCTACGTGGATAACCGCTGCTGGGACCCGCCTCAGTCACCTCCCGGTCGCCGAGACCTGCAGCCATCGCCAGTAGCAACCTGACCTCCTGGTCTTGGAAACGATCGCCGCGGATCGGAACGCAGTCATCCCAAACTAGATCAACCGCTCAGTCCACGAGCGCGGAGTCATCGCCCCCGGGATCTCCACTTCTCGGGCGTAATCAAACGGGCGAGGACCACTCAATGATATCCACTCGACCATCGCACGGAGACCTGACTCCAACGACGTCTCAGTCCTATAACCCAAGAGCGCTCGCGCCTTGTCAGCGCTGCATGTCGCGACTGCCACTTCGGTAGGCCGATCAGGAAGGTAAATAGGACTCAAGTCGAACTCTAAAATACTCGCAATAAGGGAAGCGAGTTCAAAGATTGACACATCCTCCTCATCGGGGCCGACGTTAAATGTCTCGCCACTGATGCCTTCTTGAGTACCGAGCCTCTCTAAGCAATACACCACGTCCTCCACGAAGCTGAAACATCTCCGGTGCGAGCCGTCTCCATAAATAATCGGCTGTTTGCCCTGAAGCATCCGGTTGATCATAATTGCGGCAACATTGCGATATGGATCATCATATTTTTGCCGCGTACCAATGATGTTATGTGGTACAGCAATTGTATATTCCGTGTCATGCAAGGTAGCGAGGTTGGCGAGAAACTTCTCGGCAGAGACCTTGGCAATACCGTACGCATTCACGGGCTTCGGTTCCTGTAACTCGTGAAACGGAGCCTCAATTCTGCCGTAGCGAGCCATGGACGAGCAGTAGACGATGCGCCCAACACCACCAGCCACAGCGGCAGTAATTACTTCGACAGACGCCTGGGCATTATTGCGGTATACGTACGCCGGACTGAAAACGCTCAACCCATCATACGCGGCCGCGGCACAGTGGTACACAACATCTGAAGACGCGATCATAGACTGATACCCAGAACGATCCAGACAGTCGACCCTCTTAAAGGCCACGCCATCGGGAACATTTGCGAGCTCCCCTCCCTCTAGGTTATCGATGCCTAGGACAGTTGCACCAATCCGTGTAAAGTGCTCTGCAACGTGGCTGCCCAAGAAGCCAGCCACCCCAGTGACAAAAACTTTCATTTCCAATTCTCCTTTGTTCTAGTAGTGGAAGGCATGCAATTGCGATACAAGGCGTTCGGCAATACGGGTCTCATGGTCTCCGAAGTGGGAATAGGCTCGATGAACCTATTTGACGAAAAGGGTCCAGGGGGCGCTTCGGACGACGCTTCAAGGGCCATTCTCGACGAGTACGTAAGTCAGGGTGGCAACTTGATAGACACGGCTGATGTATATGGTCGCGGACACGTAGAAGGAATGCTCGGAAAACACCTCCATTCAAAACGCGACACGATTTTGCTATCAACCAAAGTGGGGCTTTCTCGCTCGCCATCCGATGTCAATGCCGGCGGGCTCTCAAGAAAAAGCATTCACAACGCACTTGCGGAATCACTGAAGAGGCTCTCTACTGACTACATCGATATACTGTGGGCGCACACACTCGACACCCTCACGCCTCGAGAGCAAGTAATCAGTGCACTAGAAGATGAACAGCGTGCTGGTAACATCCTCCACTTCGGGGTAAGCAACTGGCCAGCATGGCAAACAGCCGCTGCGCATATGCTCAGCGTAAGCTCGCGCGGACACGGCATTTCTGGTATCCAGGTAAAATACAATTTACTCGATCGTGACGTCGAAACCGAGCTTTTGCCCATGGCACACGATCTCGGACTAGCCGTGACGACCTGGGCGCCGTTAGCTGGCGGTGTTCTCAGCGGTAAATACAGCGACGAAAGCTCAGGAGGGCCTTCCCGCTTCAACGATTTACAGCGACTTCCCGACGCCCTTAGACGAACTGCCGCGATGCGTGTACGTAGCCTGGCCGCGGAAGCGCAACTGACGCCAGCCCAATTGGCGCTGAATTGGTTGGTTAGCAAAACTTCCCCCATTGTATTCCCGATCCTCGGCGCACGAACTCATGACCAACTCACGAACAACCTGTTGCAGTTGGACGCTGAGGTCCCTAATCACGTATCAGCTGCTATTGAGCAAATAGCCGCACCAGAACCGCGTTATCCATACACTTTTCTGGACGCCCAGCGAGCGTCAGGCTCTGTTCGTGGACGACTTACCGCGATCAACTAGCCGCCTGAAGATCGCGGAGTAGATCGTCAACCGCCTCGCAGACCTCACTGCTCGATACATCGCTCGTCCATGAGACCTCATGTTCGCAGCCCGGCTTTGGCCCATTCCAATAGTGCTCCGATGGTATGTTATGCCGCCCGCAAACGGGACACGACTGGTTCCATGACACTTGGACGCGATGCCTTGCCCGAGTTTGGGGAGCGAACGTTGCGAGACCAGGAGCAGTCCAAATGCCCACTGTTGGAGCTCCCGAGGCGATTGCGACATGCAGAAGCCCGCCGTCGCTAGCCACTACTAGCCGAGCTTCCGACATGATAGAAGCAATTTCCGGTAACGTGATGTCTGATATGTGCGCTGCGTCGGCACCACAAGCCCGCACTACCTCGTTACACAACTCACGTTCCCACTCCGCGCCTAACACGAGTACCGCGTAACCACGCAAACCGCAGTATTTAGCAACTTGCGCGAAATGCCCTGCTGGCCAACGTCTACGCGCTCCACCGTTGCCGGGGCAAACGACTACATAGGGCATTTTTCCAAAGCGCGCAACCGCAGTCGCCCGCTCAACGGGATCAAGCTTCAGTCTCGGTTCAAGTTCACGCCAGTCGATCCCCAGCGCCGTCATCAGCTCCAGATAGCGGCGCACCTCGTTTTGATAGAAGACATACGACACGTTGACGTCTAAAGCCTGCGAATCAGGGGTTTTGAAACCCGCCGTATGTTTGGCATGAAGGTCGAGAACTAATGGATTCGAATACTTACCCCCGCCGTGCATCTGTAGGACCAAGTCGAACTTCTGCTCTCGCATTGAGTCACGCCATGCGAAATATGCAGAGCTCGGTTCTCGAACCAGATGTCGATTAGCGGACACCCCAGGAAAGTCGGGAACTACGACAACTGAATCTATGTCCTCTAGAAGCGACGCAAGCTGATAGTGCGCCCTGGTGCCCATCAAAGTAATATGCGCGTCTGGGTATGCCTCCCTCAACGCACGGATCGCTGGAAGAATTACAATCAAGTCACCTAGCCCGTTGGCTCGAAGTATTCCGATTCTTTTGAGGTTAACATATGCCTTACGCAGCACGGCGATCAGCTCCCAGCAATGGTGCGCGCGAGCAAGCTATCCCATTCGGAGACGAACCGTGGAATCCCAAACTGGCGAATGGCAACAGCTCTTGCCCTTTCTCCGTAATGCCGAGCCATGTCCGGATCCTCTAGAAACCGTGTCGATGCCTTTACTAGAGCTTCGTAGGATGTACTGAGGAATACATCTTCTCTATGTAGAGACTCGGCAGCCTCGGTTGTATTAAGGCACACAATTGGCATCCCAATGAACATAGCTTCCATCAGCGACAAGCCTAGGGACGTCCACCGGAACGGATGAATGTACACGCGACGGCGAGCGATTTCCGCGTGCATCTGCACCTGCGGCAGATCGTAGGTGACAAGTTGATCCGCTTCGACGCCCAGACGTCCGTGCAACCAATCCGCTCCCATACCGAATACATCGACGGGCGCTGCTTCGCAGAAGCGTGGGAGGAGATCAGTACCAGTTGCTCGGCCGCGGCGGATAGGGTCGTTCACGACAACTGTCTGCCTGGGCAACTCACCGGTGTACAGATGCCCAGGATCGACCACTCCATCGACAATGACTGATACGCGGGCTCCGTCCGTGTCCCACATGAGATCGTTGAAATGCGTCACCTGAACGACCTCAATGCTCTCCTGAGCTGCCATCGGGTGTCTCGTGTAGGGGACGTTACCGCCTGGGGTGTTGTGCTCTACGTAGACGGCCGGCACGTCACGGCCTGGCTTCCGACCCGTCCATAGCTCCGTGAGCACAAGCTCGTGCGGGCGTTGAAGCAGCACCACGTCGAACTCAGTCGCGCGTAGGTCCTCAACAGGCACCTCTTGGACGTTTGACGGCCAAGTCCACGGAGGCCGAATGCCAAGTCCATCAGCATCTCGGGCCGCAGTCATCGGCAGCAGATACTCGTGATCCCCACGGACAAAGCTATTCGTCCACGTTCCATGTACGTGCCACATAAGAATTCTCATGTATCAGTCTCCTTTTGCTTGTATTGCGTTATCAGTCACGAGTAGTTCCTTTTCGAGACGTACGGCCCAAGATGCGTACTTTTCCGGAGCGTTGATCCGGTAGGTTTCGGCCGTTTCGAGTAGTCTCATTATTATGAGAGCGCGTAGCTGTTTGACGTAGGTCGCCCGGTTAAGAACTTCCGGCGGTACCGCAGCGCCTTCAAAACGATGCCAACTCTGACGGAATGCGGTCGGCGTATGAGCCCTCACGAGCCAATTCCACCACGCAACATCCGTCAGCTCGGGGCCTATGCGTACGTCCTCGAAGTCGAGTATTGCAGAAAGGACCCCTTCCTTAAACAGTACGTTTTGGGGACCAAAGTCACCATGACATACCCGAAGTAGCGAGCCCGCATACAACTCATCGAGATACTCGAAATGCACCTCGATGTGCCTCTTCACTCCAGGAGACAAATGGTGGTCGATATTCTCTAACCATTTTGCCGCGGATACACGAAGCATTCCTGCCGTCCGCCAGGTCGACCCATCGCCCCAAGCCGGAATCGGTACTGTGCCGAACTCTTGAAGAGCAACTCCCATGCACGCTGCCAACGAAGGCCAAGCATCGCTGGATAGATCTGATCCCGCAGCCTCGTAGCCCGGTACTCCTTCCATGCGTGTACTTACAGACCAAATCACGCCGTGCCAAGATCCTGATGCGATAATGACCGGAACAGGTAGAGACGAGTGGTTGTGAACGTGACGCAGAGCCCGAAGACGATACTCGCCGGCGTGAGCGTCTGAGTAGATCTGAACAGCGACATCTGTGACACCATCCACCGTTGCCAGCCAAGTTGCATTCTTGTTCCCCCAAACCGCCGAGGTTAGGTTCGCTAGCTGGCCGCCCAAACTACGCTCGAGTTCGATCACGAGGTCCGACGGTAATGAATGAATCATGATACTGTGCCCACGTTCGGTAACGTTGGTGGCTTCTGGTCTCGCACGAGCATGACCAGCGGAACAGTTGCAAGCGTCAACCCGATGCCGACGAGGAGCAATGCGCCCGATCTACCGAGGATCGACCCAAGGGACCCGCCCACAAGCCCTCCCACCGGGAGCAGCGCCATAACGAGAAATCGTGACGCCGCATTTACTTTCCCAAGTACCTCGGGGCGCGTCACTAGTTGCCGATAACTTGTTTGGAGAATGTTGTATATGGTTTGACCAAATGCGGGAATAGCCGTACCGGCTATCAATAGTACAATGCCAACACTAGAATCCGCAAAGGCTACGCCGATGCTGAAGGGACTTGTTACAACGGCCACTGACCATAACGCTCTGACATGGCCGACGCGGGCAGCTAGGGTATTGCAGCAGACGGCGCCAAGTGCCCCCGCGGCAGCGCCAGACGAGAGCACCAACCCAAGTAGTGACGGTTCTAGGCGAACATCAACGACAAGGAACGGTACCGTCAGCGCACTGGCTGCAACGAACAAAAAATTTGAAATTGCACTCGATGCGATTAGCTTCCTGAGTACGGAGTGGCGAGCGATAGTTCGAAAGCCGATCCAAATCGACTCACGCTCCGGTCGACTTACTAGCGGTGCATCGTTGGCAGGGATGCGTAGAAACATGAGAGCCGTAGCACTTATTATGAAGGTCACAGCGTCTAAACCAATGGCTCTACCCGCACCGAACACCTGAGTAACCCAACCCCCGAGACTGGGACCTGCCAGCTGGGCGGACGAGCGGACGCCCTCCAACACGGAGTTTCCCTTGATCAGTGCGGCGCGAGGTACCAATCGCGGTGTAACAGTATGGTAGGCGAGCTCAAAGAAGACGCGCCCGATACCGGCCACGCCGCCAAGAATTGTGATAGATAGGACGCTGGCCGTGCCCATCACCGCCGTAATTGCAATAGCGGCCATAACTCCGCCTCGGAGGATGTCCGCGAATATCATCACTACACGCGGTGATATTCTGTCGATCACGTGGCCTGCGGGAAGGCTTACAAACAAGAAGGCTGCGTTTTGCGCTGCGACAAGAATACCGATTTCCGCTGATGACGCGCCGAGTCCTGCCGCGGCTAGAATCGGAAGCGCAATTGAGGTGACTTGCGTCCCAACCGTACTGAGGGTCTGACTACCGAGGAGGAGGTAGAACGCTGTCGAATGAACGCTAGGCTGCGCTGGAGCCGGTATACCATTATCGAGTGGCGTTTGATCAGCAGCTGGACCTGCACCAGTTTGGCCTGTCGAATGTCGGCTTTGTCTTTTCGCGTAGCTCATAAGTTCTGTAGATCAACGAGACGACGCTGGTCAGAAGACGAGACGGCACCCATGGCCATGGCCAGGCTGTAGATATTGTCCTGGCACGCTCCCATCGGTGTTCGCCCGGTGTCCATGTATTGTACGAACTCCCCCAAGGCAGCGGCTACTTGCTCTTCTTTGGCGTCTATAATTACCGTCGACGTGTCGAATATCTGGCCGTCGAGTTCGCAAGAAAACGCAGTTTCCCCATCCCAGGTTGCCGAGCCTCTCGGACCAGAGGCACGCCACTCAGCATTCCACGAAGTAAGCAGACCATCGTTACACCACGACCCGTCGTAGTTGAACTTAGCCCCGTTTACCATTGTGAACGCCGCGAGAGCGGACGCATTGTTCTTGAACCAGCTCCATGAAGGGTTGGATGCAACGCAGAATACCTCTGCAGGGTCCGTATCCAGAATAAACCGGGCAACGTCGAAGTGGTGGATGGCCATGTCGACCAAAAGTGGATGATCCATCTGCTCTTGATAACTATTGAACCTTGGGGATCGGCGGAACACGCACGACAGCGCTTCCACCGTACCAAGATGCTCTAGAACTGTCTTGAACTTTCGCAGGTTGCGGTCGTAGCGGCGATTTTGGCTTGTCATCACCATCAGACCACTGAGATTTGCTTCCCTTACTATCCGCCTTGCACCTTCCATGGTCGTTGCTAGTGGCTTTTCTGTTATGACAGGAAGCTGGGCAACCAGTGCAGACAGCGTCGTGTCTACATGCGCGTTTGGGCTGGTCGTATTTATGCAAAAATCGTAGTGATCTCGTTCTAATAGAGCCGTCACGCTTTCCGCGACATTTTTCTTAGACACGTTATGCGTCGCCGCAAATCGCGCTGCGGCGTGCAGATCGATATCGACTACTCCGGTCAAGGTTGTTCGGGGATTTGCTGCAATCTCATCAGCCCACCTTGACCCCCGGGGACCGGCCCCTAGAACTGCCACTTTAAAATCTCGTTGCGACCCTTGCGCCTGAGCCTTGTTCATTGTTACAACCCGTCGTATCGGTGTTGCCCATGTAATCCAAGGTACATTTAGTCCCCGTCGTCTGTCTATCACCTGCGCCCATCACACCGCAAGCGCTTGTAATACAGGGTGTAGCTGGGCTAGGTTGACCGCCGACGGGGGAGTGGGGCCCGATCTAGCATTTCGCAGGAGCTTGACGTCTGTGTCTTCCTACTAGCAGACGTAGGGCCTGAAGTGTCCAAATTGGGGCGCGAAGGCTTGATGTTTGGGGCGCTCTCTATCTGGGTATGGAGGGCGTGGATCGCACCACTGTGAGGGGACATCGTGTCTGATCTTGCGGGGCCATCAACGTGTGCCACTCGCACGACACGCTGGGCCCAGCGCAACGCGACCGGAGTGCTGTTTGCCGACGCTGAGGCGGCAGGCTCCACTCCTCGTGGCCTAGCGCTCAAAGAGCGGCTGCACCACAAGATTGTGGTTGATCATCTTCCGTTGGCATATGCGATCGCACGCCACTACTGGGTTCCTGCTTATGATCTAGCCGACCTTCGCCAAGTCGCCGCCGTAGGACTCGTGAAGGCCGTCAAGCGGTTCGATTTGGGCAGATACACTCCGTTTGTAGGATTTGCTTACCCCTACATATCCGGCGAGGTTCGTCGTCACTTACGCGACAACGAATGGGTAGTCCGGCCTCCACGGTCGGTTCAAGAGCATCGACAGTTAGTATTCGCTGTTGAGTCACAGCACACTCAACCAACGGGTCGCTCGTTGCAAGTTAGGGACCTCGCGCGACTGACTGGATTGTCGCCGATGGCTGTCTCAGAGGCGATTGCGCTGCAGACTCATTTGCGGCCTGACTCTCTAGACTCGATCGTGCAGGGGACGGCGGATAGAACCTTGGCAGACGAGATCGGACGCAAAGAGGTGGGTTATGATTCCGTCGATCTATCTTCGACTCTTCGACCTGCCATCGACGCGTTAAGCCACAGAGAGAAGCAGATAATTTATCTTCGTTTTTTCGAGGAAAGAAGTCAGGCCTATATTGGCAGTGTACTCGGCGTGTCCCAAGTCCATGCGTCACGATTGCTGAAGGCGACGCTAGGCAAACTCGCGAATGCGCTTGAAGGCTCTTTCCCGTAGTGAGGTTTACGTGTGTCCATCAAGCAGAAACCCGGTTAGTGCCCGGAGTGGTTCAAACCCGCGGAGTGTGGGGCTGGGTTCCGCGTTGCCTGGTAAGGCCACCTCCAGGGGCGAAGCATCATAGGATGCAACGGCTGACGCAGTGCGTCTAGTGAGGCCAGCACTGCGACCACCACGCCCGCATAATCGTCGACGAGATCGGAGCCCCCGGGGGCCCGCAACACGGTGGGAAGTCTCGTCGAGGACGGGGGCGGCCCCCTTTTGTGCCGCAGGTACCGTGAATCCTCCTACTCGTCATACGATGCGGGCGTGGAGAAGTGCAGGCACGTCTGCGAGGCGCCTGGTGTTCTCCGGGCCTAGGTCAGCGCTCCACGCCGTCGTCACCGCGCGAGATCTCTGGTGCTGCCGGCTGGTTGGTCCACGAGGTCTTGGAGCTGCTGTCGGTGGACCGCTCGTCGGGGTCGATGCCTGCAGCACTTAACATCTCGCGCTCCTCTAGTTCACGGCTCGTGTACACAGCGTCCTCGATTTGCGCGCTACGGTCGATCGTTTCCGCCTCCGCTTTGTCTCGTCCGTAGGACGAGAGAGCCGTCGCGCCGTCCAAGATTGGGAAGCCTTCTACAGCGGCGTCGCCCTCGCGCTCCTGCTCGAGCTGAGTGCGGCGGTAGGTGGCGGTGAACGTGTCGGCGCGCTCCTGCTCCCGTGCAGCGGTCTGCTCGGCCTTCTCCTGGTCACGGCCGGCCTGGCGATGCGCCTCGCGGACGGCTTGCTCACGCTCACGCGGGGCCCTGCGCTGCGTCTCCTGCTGATCGCGGCGCGGCTCGTCTGCGGCACGCTGGATCTGCCGGGTGACCTCCGAGGTGATGGTCTGCCCGACGCGGCCCGCGTTCCGGCCGACGTGCTCGAGGGCCTCGTCGATGGGATCGCTCATGGTGGTTCCTTCCTGTCCGGTGGCGGGGGAAGCCGTGGCTACGGGGGCGGTCTCAGGGCTTGTCGCATTCGCGGGTGCTGTCTCGACGGTGGATGCCTGTGGAGTGGGCGCCGAGGCGAGCTCTGAGGCCACGGCCGTAGTCGTGGCCACGACAGCTGGAGCCTGCTGCGCGGCTACGGCCGCGATCGCCGGCACGGCGACGGGACGGCCGAGGGTGGCGCGGACGGTGTCGGCGCGGGTCGCGAAGTGCGCCGCGTACCGCTGGCGGGTGTCCAGGGCGATCGGTTCGGCGGTGAGGAGCAGGGACGCCTTGTGCATGGCCGTGAGGCGCTTCTGCAGCCGGTCGGCGATCTCGTTCCCGTGCAGCGCTGCGGGGATGGCCATCAGCTCTGCGGGGTCGACGCGGTACTTGGCGCGGAGGACGTCGACCTCCGCGGCGAGCTGGTGCCAGGCGATCATCCTCTTGGGCTGCGAGGGGACGGCGCCGAGCGCGTCGGTCCAGGCAGGGCGCTCGACGGCGAGTGTCGCGCCTCGCTCCTTGAGGCGGACGTCGATGTAGTGGTGGCGCTCCCGCAGGTGCTCGCGCCAGTCCTCCGGCACCAGGTCGTTGTCCTGCAGGCGGGCGTCCGCGATCCACGCGGCAACGCCGTCGACTTCGGGCAGGTCCATCACGGAGCGCCTCGGGGCGTCGATCTTCTCGAGGGCGCGTTCGATGCGCCAGGACAGCACCGCCGGCACATCGTCGGCCGTGCCGAGCTCGCGCTGCTCGTACGCGACGCGGAGGGTGTCGACGGGGCTGAACCCGTAGTCCTCGGCGTGCCGGAGCGCGGCCGCGACGGCGCCCCAGCTCTCCTGCGACTGCAGGGTGGTGGCGAGGCTGGTCCCGAGGGCGACCTCCGCGATCCGGCCGTAACGGATCTCGCCGGCGCGCTCGGCGACGTCGGCATGCTGGTCGATGAGGGTGACCAGGTCATCGACGCGGTCCTGCTCCGCGCGGATGGTCTCGTGCGCGGAGAGCATCGCGTCGGAGCGGGTGGCGATCTGCTCGAGCGCGTCGCCGACGGCGGCGCCGTCCGCGACCTCGAGGTAGAGGCGGTTGGACTGCTTGCCGCGGGTGAGTCCGGTGTAGGCGGTCTCGCGGGTCATGCTCTCATCGCCCAGGATGTGGCTGGTGTCGGCGGTGAGGCCCTGGGACCGGCTGATGGTGCGGGCGTAGCCGAGCTCGACGTGTTCGCGCACATAGCCGGCGGGGAGCGTGACGGGCGCGGCGTGGTCGCGGTGGACGACGTCGAGGGATCCGTCGGCGCCGATGCGGGTGACCTGCCAGAGGTCGCCGTTCTTGACCCGGTCGCGGCCGTTCTGGATCCGCAGCAGCGACTCGTTGCGGCGGGTGGCGACGAAGTCGCCGACGTGCGCGGAGAGGTCGTCGCGGAGCTTCACCGCGCGGGTGCCGATGATGGTGCCGGCGGCGATGCGGTGGGCCTGCGCGCGGGCGTTGAGCTCGGTGACGGTGGCGCCGGTGGGAGCGAGCATGAGCGAGCGGAGACCGGCGTCGGTGTCGGTCTGCCAGCCGGCGAATACAGCGTCGGTCATCCGGTCGACGTCGCCCCCGACGACCCGATCGTTCGCCTGGTACCAGGCGAACGGGTCGCCGGGGCGCAGCGGGTCGCGCAGGTGCAGGGACGCCTCTGCCTCGTCGGCGTCCTGGAAGCGGTGGACGTGCTCGAGGCGCACGGACCCGACCTCGCGGTCGATCAGGCGCAGCGCGCCGCCGGCCTCGACGGCGGAGAGCTGGCGGTCGTCGCCGATGAGGCGCACGTGCGCGCCGTACTCGCGGGCGATGGTGTGCAGGGCGGCGAGGCGCTGGGTGCCGGCCATGCCGGCCTCGTCGACGACCAGGACGTCCCCGGCCCGGATCTCGTACTTCTCGGGTAGTTCCGCCTGCGCGTGGGCGGTCAGGAACCCGTGGATGGTGGTCGCCTCGATGCCGACCGCTTCGGCGATCACGGACGCGGCAGGGGCGGAAGGGGCGAGGCCGATCATGCGGCGGCCACCTTCCTCGAGCGCGGTCGCGGCCAGGCGCAGCGCGGTCGTCTTGCCGGCGCCGGCGGGCCCGATGCCGACCACGAGCTCACGGTCCGACGTCGCAAACTCGCGCGCGAGATCCCGTTGGCCGGCGTCGAGCGGTCCGGTGTGCTGGGCGGCCGTGCGCTCGAACGTGTCCCGGCTGATGGGGGAGACGGTGCGGGTCCGGGCGGCGTCGAGGAGCTGGTCTTCGGCGTCGAGGATCCGCGTCGACGTGAACAGGGTCTTGCCCTTGTGGTCGTAGATGCTCGACCCGTCCGACCGCGTGAGCGGCGTGAACGCGCCGTGCGGGGACGGGGGAGTGAGGGTCACCGATCCGCCCAGGGCGGCGCGGGTGACCTTCTGCACGAGGGGTTCCGCGACGCTCTGGTCGGGGATCAGGGCGGCGAGGTGCCGGCGTGCTTCGGCTTCGATGACGTGCGCACCCCACACCGCGTGATGCTCTTCCACCGTGCGGAGCACCTGCGCGGTGACCTCGTCGACGTCGACGCTCGCGGCCTCCTTGTTCGTGGGCGCGAGGTCGCGCGCGGCGTCGAGGAGGCCGGCGGCGCGGTCGGCGCCGACGCGGGCGACGGCGGCCTCGTGGATGGCCTGCGGGGAACGGACGTGATCCTTCTGCGGCCGCGTCTCCAACGTCGCCTGCTGCGCGATCGCGATGAGCGTCTTCGCGTCCGGTGCACGGCCATGGTCGCGCCGGTACTCCTCCGTCAGCCGCGCGGTCGCCGTGCGGATGGCGGCGGAGCGGGAGGAGAACGTGTCGATCAGGTCCGGGTCGACGCCCGCGATCTCCATCACCGGCCGCTTACCGGGGGAGGGAACCCGAGCGGTCGTCGTGACGCCGAGCCGGCGGCACACCTCGGACATCACGGCGGCGTTGTAGAACTCCGACGCCGGCACGTTCATCCGGTGCAGGAGCTTGGAGTCGATGGTGCGCCACTTCCCGTCGACGCCCTTGACCTTGTTCGCGACCACGACGTGGTCATGCAGCTGCGGGTCCCCGTTCCGGGAGTCGTAGTGCCGGAACACGGTCGCCGCGATGCCGCCTTCCACATCAATCTGCGCGACCCCGTTGGTGCCGGAGCGGGTCGCGATGGCCTCGCGCTCGAGGTAGCTGATGGTGTCGCGCACGGCCTGCTCCTGGGCGGCCTCGATGGCATTCCGGGTCTCGGTGTCGCCGAGTGCCCAGAGGACGGAGACGCTCTTCGAGGGGGAGCACACGAGGTCAAATCCGGCGACCGCGGTCTGGTCGGGGCGGGTGGCCGCGGTGATGAAGTTGCCGAGCTCCTCCTTGTCGGCCGGCTCCCGTCCCTTGGCGTCGCGGAACGCCTGCGCGCCCTCGCGGGCGCGGATGAGGCGGCGTTCCTCGACGTCGGGCTCGTGGCCGTTGAGGCGCTGGAACGTGTCGTAGCCGGCTTGGATCCGTCCCTGCAGCGTGGTGGGTCCGGCGCGGTAGGCGTAGTAGGCGCGGCCGAGCTTCGCGCGCTGCTGCGCCTCCTTCGCGGACACCCCCTCGGCGAGAGCCTCGGCGATGATGCGGTCCGCGTCCGGGTGCAGCCCCTCACCGTAGAGAGCCTTCATCTGCTCCTCGGAGACCGTCCCGGACACCCCGAGGAGCGCTGCGCCGCCGCCCATCCAGCGGCCGGGAGGGTTGCCGTCGAAGGTGTAGTAGTCGCCGAGCTCACGGGCCCGATCGCGCTTCGCATCGCCCGTGGCGACCTCGCTCGTGTAGTACGCATACCCGTCCCCCGCGGAGAGGATGTGCATCGTCATCACGCGGGGACGGTACCTCGTTCATTGCTAATGCCTGAGGTGTGACGAATCAGGCTGTGGAGAGACGAGCGAGGGACGAGCGAGGAACGCAGCAGGATGAGGCGGTCGAGAACGTAGACGGAGCTCTGCGGAGTCGGAGTGAGCGCGATGGACGGGCGAAGACCGCCAGGCGGGCATGGAAGCGACGAGGAACGAGGAGCGACTTGCCTCGCCGGAGGGGTCGCCGACCGTCACCGCGACGGGGGGGGGCAGGGCGACGCCAGGAGCGCCGTTGGCCGCGCATGCATGCATGCACTCACCGCCGGTGCGGCCGTACCACTCGACGAGCCGCGAGCGAGGAGAGAGGAACGCACGATGGCCGAGGTCAAGAAGGCCGGCAGGCAGTCCGCCGCACGACGGGCGGCACGAGAACGCGCCACGGAGCGAGCAGCCGAGTTCCGTCGTCGCGAGAACGCGCTCGAGGAGCTCGCCGTCGACTACTTCGTCGCCTTAGACGCGATCAAGGATGTCGAGACCGACCTGGCGCGGCAGATCACGGATGCGCGAGCTCGAGCCGACGCGGCTGTCGTCAAGATGCGCCGTGAGGCGGCTGACATCACGAACCGCATGCTCGCCGAGGGAGTCACGAGAGGAGAGGTCGCCAAGCGGCTGGGGATCGCCGTGCGAGACGTGGCCAAGGGCTCGGTTGACGGATAGCGATGCTACGCGAGTCGCCTCTTCGGCCCCTTCACGACGTAAAACGGGCGGACCCCGCATCACTTGGCGTAGTGGGCGTTAGGTTCCGGGCGGTCACCAAAGTGGTGGCTGATCCGGGCCGATGCCGTTGAGGGCATCCCGGATCAGGTCAGCATCCCATCCGTGATCACGGACCGCGTCGCGCAAGGCGCGGGATCGCCCGACGCGCTCGGCGCGCGGGAGCCCGCGGTATCGCGCTACTGTCCAGCGGTTCACGTGGCGACCCTTCCTCGAGCGGTCGAGCATGTTGTCTCGGTGCGTACCTGGCGTGACGTGGGACCGCAACGGATCCGGATCGACGTGAACGCACAGCGGCACATCGCACGCGTGCAGGAGCAGCGTCGACGAGGGCAGCACCGTGCCGATCATCTCCTGATACGCGTACTGCGGCGGCCTCACGGCCCGCTGGCCGTTGCCGCTCACGGAGATCCAAAAGCGTCCGTACCCGTCATCCGAGACAGCGCCCGTCCAGAGCCAGCAGTCGTCGACGCCCGGACCCTTCACGACGTACCGCCAAAACCGCTCGTGCTCGGAGGTCTTCATTCCGCCCTCTGTGGTGACTCGCGAGACGTGGACCGATGGGCCGCCTCGAGGGTCGAGCGGTCCCGCTCGGTAGGAGGCTCGTGCACCTGCACGACGTGAACAGCATCGCAAGAAGGGCAAGGCCGCGCGAAGCGCGGGCGCGGCAGCCCAACGCGAGCTGGGCAAGACCACGACGCCTACAGTCAGACCCATGAGCGTCGCCGCTACGATCGTCCAGGCATGAAGGCTCCGGATTCGATCTCACCTGATGCGACCCCGCCGTCTAGGAACATCGCCGGTGCCGTCGCCGTCGTCATGAGCTGGATCGACGAACAATCGTCCGCACCGGTACCGCCGACATGGGTTCCTGGCGCGTCGGCTCGCGAACGTCAGGCTCTCGCGTCCCTGGGTGGTGCCGTTCATTCGTACTGGGCTTCAACCGGACGCACGCCCGAGTGGATCAGCGCTTGGGACGACATCCAGGAGTGGCTGACTGACGGTCCGAAGGCCCCCGCCTCGGTTACCTCGGCGATCGCCTTGCTTGCCGCATCGGGTCCCGATGCGATCGCACGCCTCTACGACTCGGCCGTGCATGCGGCCGCTCGTCGCCACCTCGGCACCTTCTTCACACCATCAGCCGAGGCTCGATGGATGGTCAAACGCTGGACCTCCACCTTCGGATCGCCGGACGCCGTCGTGGATGTCGGAGCAGGGGTGGGGGTCTTCACGGTCGCAGCTCATGAGGCATGGCCCTCAGCCGAATTGATCCCCATCGACATCAACCCCATAACCCTGGGGCTTGTCGCCCTGCTCGCTTCCCCGAGCCTCAATGAGCGTGTGCGCCCTGTCCAAGCCGACTTCGCCGCCTGGTCGCATGAGAGCTTCGGAGACGTCGAGGGGAGGAGGCTCATCCTCGGGAATCCTCCGTACACCCGCCTTCAGCTGATCCCACCCGCTCAACGCGCACTGCTTCTCGCGGCTGCCGGCGGCCTGTGCACCGCCCGCGCTTCACTGTCAGCCCTCATGCTCGGGACCTCGTTGACGATGATCGGAGAGCACGACGGCGTATGCCTGCTGCTACCCGCCCAATGGTTGGAGTCGGACTACGCCGAGGGCCTCCGTGAGTGGCTGTGGGCACGAACGGACCGTCGAGTTGAGTTGCACCTCTTCGAGTCGCAGCTGTTCGCCGATGCCCAGATCGATGCGGTGAGTCTTCTCGTCGGCCCTGCGCAGCCCACACGCCAACCTCTGGTCCTCGGCATGGCGACCTCGACGAAGAGAGCCGTCGCGTCCCGCGTGCGGGAAGTCGATCGCGCCGATCAGGCGGAACCGCCAGCCAACTGGAGGCACCTGTTCGCTCGAGACACCAGCGAGCCCGCGCGAGCAGGCCAACCTCTCTCGGTACTCGCAACGATTCGACGAGGGACCGCCACGGGGGCGAACGCCTTCTTCACGCTCTCGCCGGAGGAGGTGGAGCGGTGGGACCTGCCTGCCTCGTCCCTTCGACACTTCATCCAGCGAACGCGAGATCACACCCTGTCCGTCACGACTCAGGACCTCGAGGCTCTCGGCCCGCGCAGCAAGCGGTTCATGCTGGTGATCGACAGGTCAGCCATGTTGGACGCGCATCTCCGCCACTATCTCCGCCACGGCATCCGCAACGGCGTCCATGCCAGGGTGCTCACGCGGACACGTGGCGTCTGGTTCGCGCTCGGGTCAGAGGCCTCCGCGCCTGATGTGATCGTCTCCGCGTCTGCACGACAAGGGTTCACCCTGTTGGAGAACCAGGCGGGAGCGGTCATCGCGAACAACTTGTACGGCCTTCGATGGCACGCCACGACGCCCCTGGAGGTCCGCGATGCGGTGCTGCGCTGGCTCCGCTCACCTGACGGTCAGGTCGCGCTCCTAGCGGTCGCGCGTCATCAAGCTGATGGCTTGCGCAAGCTCGAGGTGAGCGCATTGGCGCGCCTGACGATCCCGGACAGCGTCACCACCTAGTTCCCGCGCCGTCGCCTGAGCACACGGCGACGCTCGCCGGCTCTGGTCTCCTAAGCTGAAGCCGTGCCGACTGATGAAGGACGCGACGACAAGGTGCTCGGCTTCGCGGTCGACACCCACCTGCTCCGCGAGCTCGGCGAACTGCTGGTAGGGCGCGACAGCACGGCGATCCTGGAGCTGGTCAAGAACGGGTACGACGCCGATGCCTCACGCGTGCGCATCACCGCCACCGATCTCGCGGACCCGGCGGCCGCCGAACTTATCGTCGACGACGACGGCAACGGCATGACGCTGCAACGGTTCCGTGAGGCGTTTCTCCGGATCGCAGGCCGTTCAAAGGAACAAGGGCCGCGCGAGTCACCACGGAAGAGCCGCGCGTACACCGGACAGAAGGGCATCGGCCGGCTGGCGAGCCAGAAGCTGGCTCACGAGCTGGAGGTGTTCAGCGTGCCGGACCAACGGGTTAAGGACAACGAGGGCCCCGGGGTCAGATCCCGCATCGACTGGGCGGTCATCGATCAGCAAGCCGACCTCAACAACCTGGAACGCGGGCTCGAGGTCCAGCCCGTCTTCACGGCGCCGGTGAACCGACAGCCTGGCACGAAGCTCACACTCCGACGGCTGAAGCGAGAGTGGACAGACTCGGAGATCTCCACGTTCGTCAACGAACTGCAGTCTGCGCAACCGCCCAAGTACCTGACCGCCGGCACACCAGAAGCCCTCGGTCTCAGCGCGGAGCCGCTGTTCGGAGAGCCGCTTGTGCGGACGTCGAGCGACGCCGACCGGACTTTCGATATCGAGTTCGAGGGTGATCTTAAGACCGGTGATGATCTCTGGTCTGTCGCCGCCGAGAAGTTCGACTGGTGCATAGAGATCGATGTCCGCGACAGTCGTGTCCGCTATCGCGTGTCGCCCACCGTGAGACTGGAGCGATCAAACCCCGAGGTCCACGTCTACAACTTCGAGGCGGACGCACCTGCAGATCTGGCGTTCCAGGCGAGGATATTCTTTATGCCGGCTGCCACGGCGCGGAGAGGCCCCCTACAGGGCTTCACCCGGGCGACGAGCGGAGTCCGTATTTACCAAGAGGGGTTCCGGGTCCTCCCATACGGCGAGCTGGGAAACGATTGGCTCGCCCTCGACCGCGAGTATCGGACCGGGCAGCGCTTCTACACGATCCATCTGGACGACTCGGTCAGCGACCCCATCGAGCAGGACAAGACAGAGGCGCTGTCCGGGGCGAGCAACGCCAACTACTACGGCGCGGTCTTCCTGACCACCGCAGGCGCTCCGCATCTCGAGAGCATCGTCAATCGCGAGGGCTTTGTACCGTCCCACACCTTCGACGCGATCACCCGAATTGTCACGAACGGCGTCAGGCTCAGCGTGCGCGTTCGGCGAGCGGTGAGCGTCGAGGCCAAGAGACGCGCAGCCGATGGCGTCCCGCGCCAGGATGCTGAGGACAGCGAGGGCGCACCGGACGACCAGCAGGCCACGAGGCAGAAGGAGGACGGCCCGTCGTCGACGGTGGCGACCGGGGTCGCCTCGACACGACCGCCGGCCCAAGATCGCGCTGGCTACGAGCTGCTGTCTCCCCACCCCGTCGCAGAGCCGGCGAGGGACCGAATCGAGAACGCCGTCACGGCCGCCGCGGAGATCCGCAGACGCGGGGACGCCGTCCCGGAACCGGCTGCCATTGCGGCTGTGGCGGACGGCCTCGACGCAGCTACGGCGGCACTCGATGAACTGGAGTCCATCCAGTCAGAACTTCGGACTCTCGCCAGCGTCGGCCTGCAGCTCGGCGCCTTCGTCCACGACATCAACGGCATGCTCTCATCCACTCGCTCAACGCGAGCCTTGCTCAGCAGGCTCGCGGAGTCGTTTACCGGGGAGTCGAGATCCGACCTGCGGATCATCCTGAAGTCCGTCGAAGAGCTCGCTCACACACTGGCACGGCAGAGTTCCTACCTCACCGACGTCCTTAGCAGCGACCCCCGTCGGCGTCGATCTCGCTTGTATGTCGCCGAGCGGGTTGCTGCGGTCCTGGCTTTCCTCGAACAGCGGGTGAACGACCGCGGGATCACGGTGGACGTGCGAGTGGACGAGACGCTTCGCACCCCTCCCATGTTCCCAGCGGAGCTGACCGCTCTCCTGACCAACATCCTGACCAACGCCGTCAAGAACGCGGAAGACAAAGGTCACATCCTCGTGGACGCACGCCGCGATGGATCCGGCAACCCTGTCATCGTCGTCGCCAACGACGGAGTGGCCGTGGACCTAGATGACGCGGAGAAGTGGTTCCGCCCGTTCGAGACGACCACGACCGTCGTCGACGAGATGCTGGGCCAGGGCCTAGGCCTTGGCCTGCCGATCGTCCGTGCCATTGCCGACGACTACGACAGCGACGTCCGATTCATCAGGCCGCCCTCCGATTTCGCGACGGCCATCCAAGTGTGGCTCAAAGAGAAAGAACGGTGACGATGTCAGCGCCCAAGATCCTCATCGTCGATGACCAAGACCAGGGAACATTCGCCCGCGACCTGACGCTGGGCGGGACCGACGCGACGCACGTACGCCCAAGCGAGCTGACGGCCACCATGCTCCACGACGCATCGTTAGTCATCATCGACGAGTTCCTCGAGGACTGGCCTGAGCGGGACGCGATGAGAGACAGCGCCGCTCTCTACGTCCGCGATGGGGTCGCCCTCTCCGCGCTGTTACGAGCCGAGCTCGAGGAACGCGGACCCGGCGTGGGACAGAGCACACCGTCACGAACCGCGATCGTCCTTCGAACCGGGCACCTCGGCGAGTTGGCAGGAGGACTGCCGCGTCACATCTGGTCGGTCGCAGTAGCAGGGCGGTACGACCTCGAGTGGGTCAGTCAGAAGGGGAACGACGAACGGACCGAGTGGTTCGCGGCAATTGCCCACGCCGCAGCCTCCTTGCCGTCGGAGTGGAATCCTCTCGAGAACGCCCCGCAGCGCGCCTGGCTCGGTCTCGGGGATCACCCGTGGAGCGATCGTGCGCTCGCACAGGTCGAGCAGTGCCGGCCGCCGTGGTCGACCTTGTCGGCCACGTCGTCGGGGCGGGTGTGGCTCGCGTGGTTCCTGCAGCGCATCGTGCCCTTCCCCACCTTCCTCCTCGACGACAAGCGCGCGGCCGCTCAACTCGGCTTGACCGCTCATGGACTCGAGCAGGCTCTCGACGGACCGTTGTCTTCCGGTTTGGAGGCAACCCGGTACACCGGCCAACTCAGCGACTTCGACGGACGACGCTGGTGGCGAGCAGGCATAGCCGCTCTGCGCGAGGCGCTCCTCGAGGAGACGGGTACGAGAGGCCTCATAAGCGTCGCGGCGGCCCTCTCCGCTCGTCATGGCTCCCCGTTGGAAGAGCTCGCGATGAAGGCACCGGTCTTCACGATCGATTCAACATACAAGACGGCGGCCCGCCCGATCGAGGCCGTGGATGCAGTCCGTCTCCAACCAGATGAATGGCCGGTGTACGCCGACGATCCTTGGCTCGCGGTCGAAGATGTCGACGACGATGATCTCAGCCGCTTGATCGTCATCGACGATCGGGATGTCGTGAGCGAAGATGCCGAGTAAGCCACGACTGGGCGGACACGTCATGGATACGGGTCCGCTGTTCTGCCTAGGTGCGTCGACACTCATTGCCGAGCTGTATGACAGCCACTACAGGGACGATGCCGTAGTCGTCGCTGCCGTCAAGCACGAGGTGCAGCGGAATGCGGAAAGGCGCGTGCCGCCGGGTGACCCCGCACGCAAAGGGTTCGTGACGCAGGCCGCCAAGGCGAGTCAACGCCGCTATGCATTGCTACTCGCTCGAGCCGTCCCCCGGCCGGAGCCAACTCCCCAGGCGTTAACCGACATAGAAGCGCACCTTCTCCAGTTGGCGCTCAATAAGAGCAGGAACGGGCGGGTGCATCCCGACGCCAACCGGGGGGAAGCCGAGTCCCTATACGAGGCAGAGTTCCATGGAACGACGTTGATCGCCAACGAAGATGACGCAGTCAGAGTGGCCAAGGCGCGGAGGAACGCACCTGTGGAGAACTTCGTCGACGTGGTACGGCGACTTCGGCACGAACGTCACACGGTGAGCCCCCAGCAATTGGTCAACGAGTTAACCAGGTTAACGAGGCAGGGCATCGACATAGGCGACACGGTGACAGGGGTCACCGACCTCGTCTAGCCGGCCGCCGAGGTGGCAAAAGCAAGGTCAAGCCGGATGCGAACCCTCTAGGCGAGAGCCGGTCCGTTCGACGGCCCCTTTCAGTGCGCTCTGGGCCGCTAATAATATTTATTATGTCCGGTCATGCCTGCGCGAGACCGCTGCGGTGATCCAGATACCACGTTCCCGGAACGGGCGCGGGCTCTCCTCGAGGGCGATGTCGCGGGAGATGCTCCGCGTCGACGCCCACCACACAGCCGGCGCAACCGAGCGCCAAGCGTCGGAGCTCCGGGGCGGGGGAGTCCACTTGTCACGGTCGGCGAGGTACTCGGTCAGTGCCGCGAACGCGGCGTCGATCTCGACGGATCCGGTCGGTGCCGGCGGACCGTGAACACGCCGGCGCCGAGCCGGGCACCGCCGCGGCGGTACGTCGACGTGTAGTCGTCGAGAGTCTGCAGGACACCGAACCGCCATCCAGCCGTCGGCGGCTGACCGTCGGGGACGAGCTCGGCAGCGTCCCGGGAATTGCCTGCGGCCGTATGCAGGACGCCGAAGGAGCACACACGGACAGCCGGCACGTCTCCGGCGAGACGGATCATCTCCGACACCGGGACCACCTCACCCTGGAACTCCATGCGATCACCACCTCCTGCCCCACCCCCGCCTGACACCAGGACCGACCTGCGCGAGCGGCTCTCGCCCGGGCAAGCCTTCCACCTGAACACTGGACAACCGACGCACGGTGCCGATACGAACACGCTCGAGCGGGACGTCGAGGAGGAGTGCCGCGCACTCACGAGCCATGAGGCGGATCTCCGACACTGAGCGGGCTTGCGTGACAGCGCTCAACGCGGGGATGACGACGATCCAGTAGCGACTCTCGCGGTAGACGTACACGTGCAGCAGGAGCGGCATCGCTCTCCCTTGCCAGACTCCAGGCATCGCCCGAAGAGAGCACCCTACCTCCGCGCACACCCCCGATGACAGCCCCGGACGATGTGGACGACGGCAACGAGTTTCAGTCCACCTTGGCACCATCAATGCATGGGACGAGCCAGCCGCGCCAAGAAGGATCCCGCTCGGCAGGAACGCGCAGCGTCTCAGCTCGCGCACGCACGTGAGACGCAGCGGCGCTGGCACGAATCAGCGGCAAACGACCGAGCGCGTCCGCCTGCCGAGCGACTGAAGCATCTCCTCGCGTCCGCTCACGATGACCTGCACACCCATCGCCCCGAGATCTGGGAGGTACACGAGGCGCTCACCGCACTCGGCTGGGAGATCGCGGAAGCCACGTGGGACGACATCATCTGGGACGCTCCCGCCGCCGCCGACTTCGGCAACTGGGTGGATGACCCCAACTCCGACATCAATGAGGCGACGGCGTGGGTGATCGTCGACGCGCTCTTTGACCGCCCGCTGTACCACCTCGGCCTTCCCTGTCTCGACGACAGTCCAGTCGCCACGGAGATGTACTTCCTCGACCGGCACCGCTTGCTCTCGGCAGCAGAACAGGCCATGGCCCTGTGCCCAGGGGACGACCTCCGCCCCCTCTGGGCGGCCTTCCCCGATGCCCTCACCGCGAAGCAGTCGGAGACATGCGACCGAGGGATACAGGTCGCGGTCGGCGCGGTCCGTCAACTGACCATGCCTCCCCGCTGACGAACCGCACGCGGCCCGTCACGTCCTACCTGTCCCGCACCTGACGAGGATCACCCCGAGCTGGGCACCTCCTTGCGGGCCACAGTTGCGGGATCCCACGTCCGCGGTGCTCCGCGGCGACTTCCGACCACTCGCGGGACGTCCCACACCCAATGCGAAAGGGGCCGCCCTCACGGGTGGCCCCTAGACGCAGTGAGTTCTCAGACGGCGGCAGAACCCTCCTCGGAGCGGCTGCGGCGGGTCCGCGTGCGGACCGCTCCACGTTCAAGATCCCCAGCAGCCGCTTCCAGTTGCTCGACAGCCTGATGGTTCGAGAGCAGCGCTCGCTCGTAGTCAGAGATGGTCGTGACTGGTTCAAGCACGACCGTGCCATGAGGACTCCGCGACACCCGGTAGTCGCGGTTGGCCTCGAGGAGCTTGCCGAGGCTGACTCGCCTGCGGTCGTCAGTGTGTACAAGGGTCATGGTGTCTCCTTCTGCACTTAAGTGCTTGAGACCAATACTAGTCGAAAGTGGGGCATGCCGGCAATTGGGGTTCCAGCCGTCCTGCCCCATTCATATGGTAAGCTATCAGGATGGACACAGCTTTCACCGCGCATGCAGAAGATGTAGAACGCCAGCTCACGGACTACGAGTACGACCGGCTCTGGTCCGTGCTTGAGAAGGTGATGGTTGACCCGGAGGAGGCCAAGCACGCCGGATGGACGAGCTTCATCTCCTCTAAGAGCTGGTGGGCCTCGAAGATCCCCGGCACCAGCTACACCGTGTTCTGGCTCGTCGATGCAGGAGGAACCCTCATGGTTGTCCACATCCTGGAGGACACCGGCTTCTGACAGGGGAAGCGCTCATTCGATCCATTGAGATCAGATGGAGCGTCACCTCCCGGCGAGCCTGCACCTGTCGCCAGCGGTGACTCACCCGCGGACCGGTTCCATGGCGCGCTCGTTCGCTGGATACGCTCTAGCTCATAGGCGACATGCAGGACAGGAGAGCATGGCCATGGCGGAACTGACGCAAGCTGAGTTCGAGCGCATCGTGCACGAGGAGGCGGTGGGCATCTCCCGACTCGAGAGCGTGTCGGTGCGTGGTTGGGGAGTCACCGTCCGTATTCGCGCACGCCGCGTCCCCTGGGACGCATCCGTGCACTTCGATCCGACCACTGCGCACGCCACGATCACGTCCATGTACATAGGCGCAGTCGTGCCGCGGATCCTCGCCGACAACGTTCGCCAACGAATGCTCGCCGTACTCGCCCTCGCCTGAACCGAGCCCGTCCACTCCAGCACCTACATCGCGGCCCTCTCGCGCGCAGCGTTCGACTGGTGCCGATACAACGTCGCCCGGCTCCACCCCACGAGACGTGCCGCATCCTCCGCCGTCCGGCCACGGGCTCGCGCGTCGGTTGCGATCTGGAGCTTGTCGGCGATCACAGCCGGATCCGACAGAGGACGGCCGAAGCGCGTCCCGTTGTCGCGTGCGACAGCGATGCCGGCATTCACGCGCTCGACGATGAGCTCACGCTCGTACTCGGCCAGGCTCGCGAGCATGCCCAGCATCAGCCGGCCCGAGGTGGTCGCCGGGTCGATGCCGTCGGAGACCGACCGGACCTGTACGCCCCGCTCGCGGAAGTGCTTCACGGTGCTGAGCACGTCGAGCATGGAGCGGCCCAGGCGGTCGATACGCCAGACGACGAGGATGTCGCCGTCCTCGGCGTACTGGAGCAGCTTCTTCATCCCGGCCGCTCGATCGCAGCTCGGCTGCCGGAGGTCACGTCGGCGAACACGTCCCGCTTCTGCACGCCATCCTTCACCAGGGCGTCGAGCTGGAGCTGTGCATCCTGACTTGTCGTGCTCACTCGCGTGTATCCCAGGCGTCTCACCCGCGTAGTCTGCCTCAGAAATACCCGCGGCGAGCTCCGCCGAGACACATCACGGTGAGACGCCTTGACGAGACGTCCGAGGCCCAGCGGACAGGGGCGCTCGACGCAGCTCGGACGGACACGAAGTGGTGTCTCGACAAGCTATACCTTTTTGAGACGCCTATGGAGTCAGGCCTGTCTCGGCGGGAGCGGGCGTGCCCTTGGGCACCCGCGGACAAGGGGTGGCGAGAGTCTTAGGACGGAGAGGCAAGTCGTGAAGCTGTCCCTTGTCGGCTCATGAAGCACGATGACTAGGATCACACTCGTGGGAAGCGATCGCACAGGTAAAGACGTAAACGCAATAACACCGCATCAATCTACCGAGGAGCAGACTCCGCGCCGACGCCCTCGAGGTTCTGGCTCAAAGCGCTCGAAAGGCGCGCGTGCCCTAATGGCCATCTGGAATGGCTTAATTTGGAGCGGTCGTGTTTCAGTCGTACTAGTCGTAGGCATTGTCGTGGCAGATTTCAGTATCGACACCTCCTCCCCCGAGGAAGGCGACGTGTTTGGGCTTCCGCGCGTCGCGGTAGGAGCGGTGCCGGAGCAGGAATGGAAAGACTGGGGCGTAACGTCGGTCGGAATGTACGTCGAGCCCACCGAGGGAAAGTACGCAACCCCGCTCTGGCCACAAGCAGACACCATCAGAGTCGAGCTCCAGGTAGTTGCGTATGGAATCCTCACCGAAACTCCCGATGCACTCGGAACGTTTACCGCATCGCCACCAACGCTGCAAGTGACTTTGCCCGAAACTGTCAAAACGTATGAGCTTGAAAGCGACCAGGTGCGAGCCACCTTCATCTATGACTTCTATAGAGACCACGAACTGGATATACGAAAAAACCCACCTGGAGTACTAGAGCACCCAGAACGAGGCGCGGCTCCGATCATAGCAAACTCGACCACTCTCACCCCTGTAGTTTACACTCTACCGACAATTGAGGGAGAAGTAGGGGAAAGGAAAACAGAAGCTGTGGCAGTTTACTGGCTCAGCTTCCACACGTCGTCGACGTTCATGCGATGGGATGGGATCGGAAAGGCTGTACACATGATCTCCTGGAACCCGAACACCGGAACCAAACTCTTAACGCAACACACCGGCAAAAACCCAAATGTACTCGCCTTGCTAACTAATCCTTCGCACTTCGCACTAACTGCCCCGGTACCAAATGTGTCATACGCCGGACTGACTGCATCAGATCAGTTAGATCCCGGCGCTATGCACGTCGTTGAAATTAGCACGCGCAACTGGATGACTGATGGCATTACCTTTGCTCGCGGATGGGTACTCCCTGCGGTGTTCGCAATATTTCTCGAATTTATGATTTCACGACGCATAGCATCTAAACGCGGTCGACACGTCGCACCGGAGAGCGCGCATCACTAGAGATCTGTGCGATTTTACGTTAGGCCATTGATTGTTGCCGCGATCGCCGGGGCGCCAAATACAACAGCAAATAGGGAACACACTGCGGCCGCGTCCTCGAAACCGTGTTTGGCATCTTCGAGATTTTCATCACGGGCGAACGTGGAAGACAATTCCTTCAAAAGCAACAATATTGCGGACCCAATCACTCCAACAACTGCCAATTCGCCATTCATGAAGAAGGCAATAAAAAGGGCAGTGCACAGCAGGGATGCGATAACCAGTTTTGTTATTTGCCATCCCGTAAATATTACACCGAAACGTTTTTTCCATGTAAGAAGTTCGCCTGCGTCAACGACGGGCATTTTTGGAAGTTTGCGAGCATGCGCGCCTGAATCCGTTGTGTGATCTGCCATACCGTCAAGGTACTGGCACTCGGAGCGCGTGAAGGCGATTCGGTGACACCACATCGGGGGCGGGCTACGGATGGCTTGAGCGGCGCATTTGAAGCGCACTGTCTTGCTCGATAGCCCGGCTGGCAGACGACGAAGCTCCCCCTCGCCGGGGTGCTCACACCCGTCGACACACAGTTGGCCGTCGGGGACCGCAAGCAACTTCCTCTTCGGAGTAGGCGTGTATACACCGGACGAGCCTTCACGTCGGGCCGATGCGTAGCCGTGACGGCAAACCCGATCCGCCCGACGCGCGATCGTCGTTCGTCGTTCGTCCACGCAACCCCGGCGAGTTACCACGCTGGGCGCGCCGGCCCGCGCATCGGCCGTGCCACGAGCGGGAGGGCCGCTCCGCGCCGGTCGTCGAGCTCAGCGCCTAAGGAGGACCTGAGCGGCGCGCGTGAGTGGCTGCGTGCGCATGTCCACGAGGTTTTTGAGCGCGGCCGTATCGCCGCCTCCCTGCTATAGGAGTACCGCGCCAGCGCCAAAAGCTCAAGCAATGCAAGAGGGGGTCGATCCATGCTGGGTCGACCCCCTCTTCGGCGTCTTCGAGAGCTAGCGAAGGATACGGAAATCGGTAGCGCTCTCGATTGCGTCGTGACGGAACTGAACATACTGCGGTCCGCGCCGTAGCGGGGGATGTTGCCGTAGTGGATGCCGTAGGCGGTGGTGCTGTAGAACCAGTGGCCGCCGCTGTCGCCGTCGAACCGCACTCGCGGCCGCGCTCGTCCTCGTACCCGCTGCGGCCCAGGTATCACCCGCGCACACTGCCACAGATGCCTCCGCGCTCACGACCTCCGCAGTCCGCGGTCCGTGGACGCCGCCCGGCACCAGCGTCGGCCCTGGGATCCACTCTTAAGCGATCACCTCCCCCGGCGGGCCCGTGCCCGATAGTGCGCCTCCCGTCGACGTCTTCGCTCGCGCACAGCAATGGCCCTGGGATGTCCAAGGCCATTGCTGTGCGTGGGCACGTGAGTGTGCTTCTCCGCATCGGTGTTCTACCGGACGCGCAGATCAGGCCGTGATGCGCCTGATGCTGCGGGTACTACTTGCCGCGACCCGAACCGTTGCGGGTCCGATCGGCCTGGACGTATCCCATGCCGGGGCGCGGTGTGGGAGGGAGTGGCTCGCCACGGGTGACGGTGCGCTCCTGCCCGGTGATGCCTCCACGAGGCCCGACGAGCGCGTACTGGCCGGAGCTGGGGGCGATGTTGCCGGAGTGCAGCAGGGGATTAGTTGCCATGGTGCGGTCTCGGCCGGCGACTCCCGCTGCGAGACGCACCCCGGCGGGGCCATCGCGCAACGAGCTAGGATCGAGAAGTTCCCTAGACAAGAACTCTGGACCCCGTGTAGCCGGCCACCCTCGAGGTGGCTACGTGCCGCTCGGGGTCTTTCTTTGTCTCATCGTAGTCGACCCCACCCACCGTAAGGGGCGAAAAATGCAATTTGAGGCACGATTGCATCACATGTGGGATTTGTTGACCCGGGGTCAACACAGTGCGCTTAGAGGTCGATCTGAGGCCAACTAGCCCCCTCTGAGCGAATAGATCCATACCCTCACCGTGTGGATTCGCCTCTGGGAGATCACTAGTTCGAAGTAGCGGTGATGTACAGATGCATCACCGTCGAACTCGTGTCCGACTGGATCGCGACCCGCGCTTTACGGCCAAGTGCTGGCGCGCGGGTGGCTAGCGTGGGGGAGTGCCCCCCTCCGCCTTCCGTGCTTTCCTCGACGAGTCAACGGCGAGCCGGGGCGACGAGCGGCAGGAGTACCTGGTCTGCGCGGCGCTCATCGACGAGGCGGACTGCGACAGCATTCGTGAGCAGCTGCGGCCGCTGCTGCTGCCGGGCCAGATCAAGCTGCACTGGACGGATGAGAGCGACCGGCGCCATCGCGACATCGTGTCTCGCATCGTCGAGCTCGGGCCCATGAACATCGTCGTCTCCCACCTGGACACGTACCGAAAGAAGGTCGAGCGGTACCGGCGCAAGAGCCTCGAGACGCTCTATCACGAGCTCGTCACGATGGAGACGTTCGACTTGACCCTGGAGTGCCGGTCCGACGGCCAGGACAAGGCGGACCGGGCCCACATCGTGGGGTTGCAGGCCCAGGGGCTCGACCGGCGGCTCCGCATCGGCCACCAGCGCGGCGGAGACGAGCCGTTGCTGTGGATCGCAGACGCCGTCCTGGGCTCCATCAACGCCGCCCACCTCGGCAACACGGATCACTACGACCAGCTCCGGCCGACGCTGCTCATCAAGGCTCGCACGACGGACTCGCTGGACCCTTAAAAGCGAAAGACCCTAGATCCAGTCGTCCGGCTGGGGTTCCAAGGTCTTCTTCCTGACCCGTCGTAACGGGAGGCATGTCAAAGCTATGACATCCAAGAACGATGAGCAAGACGATCAGCAAAACGCACAGCAAGACGAAGAGCAAGACGCCCACCAAGACGAAGACTAAGACGTCTACCGCCGCACGCCCAGTGACCGGCGCTCGTGGTCCTACTCCATATTCCGGCCGATGGCCGGTGGCCGCTCGTACGCTCGTCGACGAGCGCGGCCGGACGCTCCCACCCGATCGAATCGACGGAGGAGAGCCCCCGGTGAGCAAGGTCAAGAGCAAGCTCGACGGCATCGACAGCCTCGTGCGCGACGTCGGCGCGCACCCGTGGGCGCACCTCGAGGCCGGGTACTGGAGAATCCAGGTCGCCGACCGCCCCGTGCTCGGGTACGTGATGCGGCACCGGGCGGAGCTCGGAGACTCGTTCATGTTCGAGGTCTACGCCGACGCCCGCAACGACCAGGGCCGACGCATCTGGATCCGCCGCGAGCACTCGTTGAACACGGCCGTGGCGTGGATGGTGCAGCACAGCGCCGAGCTGATCGCGTTCGCGGCACGCTCGCGCTCAGGTAGCCGGCGGCCGGCGGAGACGACGGCCGCGGAACATGCCTCCGCCGACGTCGACCAGGCCCGGGAGCTCGGCCATGTAGAGCGCGGCCAGCTCGGGTGACGCGGCCGTCGCGTGGATCGTCACGCGCCGGGCGTCCGCGACGGGCAGCAGCTCGGGCAGCAGGCGGACGCGCAGCGCACGGCCACGGCCCGTTCCCGGTGCCGCCGCGATGTGGTCACCGATGTGCCACCCGGCGCGGGTCCCGAACAGCGCGAGCACGACGTCGCGCTCGGGGCTGAGGTAGTACCGCGTCCACGGGCACATGACGAGGACGTACCACCATTTAGTCCAGGCCCTGCACGAAGGCCACCCCAGCCGAGGCGCCAATCTTCCCGCCTCGGCGGCGGGCGGAAGCTCCACAGCCGACGCCGCCCTTTGAGATCGAGGCCGCACAGTCTTCAGTCGATCGCCGCTTCCCACCGAGCTCGAGAGAACCGCGCTCGCGTGGATGCGATGTTGAGGACCCTGTCGATGAGGCTCACAGGCGGGCTCTGACGACAGTCAGCGCAGGCCGCCTCCGGGGCAGGGAGGCGCCTCAAAGCCAGAGCGGTTGCGACTCCCAATACGAGAAACCGCTTGGAATGTATCTCCTAGAGAGATACAATCTTCACATGAAGTCCCTTGATGCCCTTCCTCTCCTTGCAGAACTCACCGCAGGGCAGTGGGGCATGGTCACGACAGCCCAGGCCGAGGCCGTCGGGGTGTCCCGCCTGCAGCTGTCACGACTGGCTCAGCGCGGCCTACTCGAGCGGATGGCACACGGCGTGTACCGCGATGCCGGCAGCGCGCCGGGGGAGTGGGACCCGATCCGAGCAGCATGGATCAGCACCGACTCACGTAGGACGGCAGAGGAACGCATCACATCGGGTGACCCTCGCGCTGTGGTCGGCGGTAGCACGGCGGCTCACCTCCACGGCTATGGCGACCTGCAGCCGGAGCCCTACGACTTCATCACCTCGAAGCGCCGCCAGTCGCAACGGAGCGACGTCCGCTACCGGCAGCATCAGCTCGACCCACATGACGTGACGGTCGTCGCCGGGCTCCCGACGACGACCGTCGAACGCACCATCGCCGACCTCGTCCTCGAGGACCAGGACCTCAGCCTGGTCGCGGACGTGCTCGCCGATGCTGTCCGCGCTGAGTCCATCGACCTTGACCGCCTCGCCGATCTTCTCGAGCCGGCCGCCCGGCGGCCCGGCCGGACAGCCGATGATGGAGCCGGGTTCCTCCACCGGCTCCTCGAGCTCGGGGGAGTGGACGCCGCCTCTCGGCTCCGGCGGGCTCTCGAGGGTGCATCCCGAGGCAACGCGACGGCATTCAATGCGGTGCAGGTCAGGATCGGCGAGGAGATCGCGAAGTCGCTCTCCCGCTCGATTCTTGAGACGTCGGGCGTCCTGCCGGACATCTCTCGGATCGCATCCGCGGCGATCGGCCGGATCGGCGTCCCGGAGATCGTCAGCGAGTCGGTCGCCCGTGCCCTCAGGCCGCAGACTGGCTACATTTCGGAGATGCTCCTCAGCGAGATCCGCGGCATCCCCGCGCGAACGCAACGCACCAGCGATCGCTCCGAACAGAGCAGAGCGCGCGAGAGCGCGACGAAGGACTCCGGTGCCTGACCTGCTGGGCTACAGCTCGGGTCCCGCAGCCAGGGCCGCGATCAAGACGGCCGCGCAGAAGGCCGCGCAAGGGGCATCGCCCTCCGTGGGCGATCTCATCAAGCAGACGATGTTCGATCGCTTCCTCTGCCGCGTGTTCGCCGACGACGAGCCCATGTTCGTGCTGAAGGGAGGGACGGGCATGCTAGCGCGCATGCCGCGCAGCCGTTCGACGCTCGACATCGACCTGGCGGCAACGGAAGGCGCGCTCGACGCCGCCGTCGACGAGCTCGTCCAATGCGCATCACGGGATCTCGGCGATCACTTCCGCTTCGTCTACAAATCGCGGACAGAGCTGCTCACCGGCGAGAACCAGCCGTACACGAGCGGATGCCGGGTCACATTCGACGCGTACCTCGGAGTGACCTCGCACGGCAAGATCGGGATCGACCTGGCCGTAGGCCACATGCCCTCGGCAGCACCCGAGCGTCGAGCGCCGGCGAACCGGCTGACGCAGCTTAAGTTCCGCACGTACGACTACCTGCTGTACCCGCTCGTCGACCAGGTCAGCGACAAGCTCTGCGCAACGTTCCAGGTGTACGGCCCAGAAGGCCGGCCGTCGTCACGGGAGAAGGACCTGGTCGACCTCGCCATGATCGCGTCCTTCGAGACCGTCGACGCGGCCGAGCTCCGGGTCGCCGTCAACCAGGAGTTCCTGCTTCGCTCCCTCGAACCGGTCGATCACCTCACCGTGCCCGAGCACTGGGGCGCCGCATATCGACGCATGGCCGCGACGACGCCGCTGGCGGATCACCGCCCTCGGATCGAGGATGCGGTCGAGCTCGTCTCTTCGTTCCTCGATCCCGTCCTCGACGGAACCATCACCGAGGGGCGTTGGGATCCGACCACGTCGACGTGGGTCGCAGGCGAAGGGACAGATCCTCGCGAGGACGCGTGACGCGCGCGAACTCCCAGAGACAGCCGCGCTGTACTCCACGCAGAAGAGCAAGGGTCCCAGGCGAAGTGCCGTGGCCCACAACATCGCCTCAGCCGTTGTCGGACTGACCCCTGGTCCGATTTCGCCGCGTTCAGAGGTCCATAGGCGGCCGTTGGCTGGTGAAGGCGCCTGATTTGCCCCTCTCGCCGCTTGAACTCGCAGGCCGATAATAATATTTATGTCCTGTTGTGGTCCCTTGACCGCGGCGATGGCGCCCTGGAGAGCGACTACCCCAGGCGGTTAACGATCCCTCGCTGATTCCACGGCCTCGCCCATGATCTTGTCGAGGTCGACCTGAACGCGCAGTCTCGCGATCGGACCACCCCAGATATTGTGAACATGCGCCCACTGCCCTGCAATCAAACTTGGTGAAACCTTGAGGCGCTGCGCCAGCGATATGACGTCACGTGGCGACGAGATACCTAGCAGTTCGGATTGATAGCCAGCTGGTATCAAGACCTCCTGAGCGTACCTATTTGCTGCTGTCTCGTGCATGTCGTCGTCATCATTAACGCGACCCTCGTCGATAAATGTACTCCTCTTGGGATGCATCACGATGTGCGCTATCTCATGCAGAATGGTAAACCACAAGCCGTCTAGTGTCTTATATCGACTGGTAACTGCGATCATTGGCGTTCCGTTTATTCTTCGTGAAACACCGCTGATGCGGGTACCGGGCACTTCGGGAACAAACACTAATACTACCCCGGCATCGAGCAAAGCCGCTTGAGCGTCCAGAAAGGCTACTCGCGCATCTTTTACTGTAAGTCGAGGCAAGGACCGCGCAACCTTATCGAGACCCTTCGCGTCATACTCTTTTACGCGTGACACGTAAGGCTGTGCTTGTATCTCCGCCAGGCGAAGCCAAAGCGCCGTGAGGTTCGCGTCGACAGGGTGCACCTGGCTCCGCTTGTAGGAGGCTTGCGGCACCAGCCAAGTGTCTTCATATGCCTTAGGCGAGGCCACTTGAAAGAACGCAAGCAGCTTTGCCACTAGGGCCGAGCCGGTGTCTTCTGCGCTAATGACGCAACGCTGTATCAGGAGGTGGCGTGGGAAAGCGGCCGCCCATGACACAAAGTCGGCCGCCGCGCTGCGACGTTCAGCTCGCGCTTGCTCAGCTTGGTAGGCCGCTTCCAGACGGAGCCATGTGTCGGCAGGCGTTCCCAGGACCTGTTCCAATGTGACAGCGACGTCAGGCGAGACTGACGCGGCGCCCTTTACAACCAAGTTGATGTGCTTGGTGCTCAAGCCGGTCCGCAATGCAAGCTGCGCTTGCGTGAGTAGACGTGCGTCGAGTTCACGCTGAAGGAGCCGACCCGGGTGGGGGGCGAAGTCGAAGTTGGGCTCTCTGACGGTGTATTTGGTCATGATTCTCAATCAGCTTGCGTGCCGGAGGATGGAACGGCCGCGAATATGCAGGTCTTGGATGAGTAGGTCTTGGATCACGGGGGCATGGGTCTGTAGGTACCTGCGCCGTTGTGTTGCGGTCACCTCGTCCCCTTGCACCCAGTCGATGTTGAGCGGCTGCGCGTGTAGCTCCACGTGCTCCAGGGAGAACGTCAAGCCGGCGGGCCCGACGTTGGTCTGGACGCTCTTGAAGGTCAGCAGGTGGTGCAGTCGAGGAACGTGCGCCAGAAGGACCAAGAGGTCCTGAGCGGCGGCCGCCTGCGAGCCGACGGCCGCGCGCAGCCGTGCCGGTTGGCAGCAGAGGACCTCAAGAGCGGGGTCGACCCAGGCCATGTTCACGTTTACCTCGTTGGTACATCGAATCGGTGGTACACTTCAGATGTACCGACTAGGTACATGCTACTTCCTTCCACTCGGGGAGGAGGGGCGCCACGCCAGTGAAGGAGGGACCCATGGTCCCCGCACTCCCCACCCCCCTGACCATCGACATCGACGGCAAGGGCCTTCGTACTTCGGACTACGACCAGGACGCCGCTTCTCTCATGCGCCTCGCCGGGCGCGATCCTAAGATCTTCGACCTGTTCCTCGTGACGGAGCACGGGATTGAGGAGCCCATTCGAGACATCCAGATCGTCAACCTCACGGACGGCATGCGGTTCGTGACCAGGATCAATCTCCGGTTCACCATCGACGGTCAGCCCTTCAGCACCTACGACGATGACCAGACTGCCAGCAGCCTTCTCCTTCTCGCAGGCGTCGCACCCGCTCAGTACGACCTCGCGCGCGTCCGACCCAACGGCCAGACGGAGTCGTTCCGCGACGAAGAGATCGTCAAGCTGCAGAACGGCGACGAGTTCGTCACAGCCAAGCGGGTCGGTGGAGTCGCGTGAGTGACACGTCCGGCCTCTCCCCGGCCGCTCAGCAGTTCGTCGACGACATGACAGCTGCTGGCGCTGCCGCCTGGGTCGACGGGACACAAGTCCTCTACAAGGTTCAGGCCACAGACGGGCAGCTCGCTCCAGAGATCATCATCACGGGGGTTGGGCTGGCGGACGTGCAAAGCTGGCCCGCAATCCCGCCTCACTGGATCCACCTACCCGAGACGCTGACCTTTCCGCAGACAAATGAAGAAGCCACCGAGTGTCCTGGATGGCAGCGACACTCGCGGGACTACGGAAACCCGGATCCAACGGTACCGCCGGCCCTGTCATGGCTCCGCCACGTCCGAGGTTGCCTGACCATCGCCATCCGTCGGGAGGTCTGACATGCGTTACTCCGTAGCCATGTCGGGCGATGTCGAGACCACCATGAGAGACCACCTGATCCGTGACGACGGCCAGGAGGACGTGCTCATCGCCACATACGTCCTCTCGACCGGCGACAGGCGAATCACCGCACTTATCACGTCCGTGATTTTCCCGGAAGACGACGAGCGACTCGTCCACGGCAACGCCTCCTTCACCAGCCGGTACGTTCTTCGTGCGTCGACACAGGCGCGTGCGCAGGGTCGCGGCATCGTCCTCCTGCACTCTCATCCGCTAGGTAGGGGTTGGCAGGAGCTCAGCGACATGGACTCGCACACGGAGTCTGAGTACAAGCGTGTCGCACTCAGCATCACCACGAAGCCGCTCGTCGGGATGACTCTGGGCGGCGCCAACACGGCCTGGTCAGCTCGCTTCTGGTTTGACTCCAGCAAGCCCACCTGGGCGGAGTCCGTTCGCTCCGTCTCCAACAAGCTTACGGTCACGTGGAACGACCGGCTTCGCCCGATCCCCAAGGTGACCGATTCCCAGAAGAGGACAGTCTCCTCGTGGGGGACGACAACTCAAGCTTCGATTGCTCGGCTCCGTGTGCTGGTTGTGGGTGGAGGAAGTGTCGGCCTCGACGTTGCTCAGCGTCTCGCCGCGACGGGTCTCGCAACGGTCGGGATCATGGACTACGACGCTGTCGAGACCGTGAACCTCGATCGCATGATTGGTGCTACGAGATCGGACGCGGCCCTCGGCCGCTCGAAGGTAGCCGTGGCATCCCGACTGATGCGCTCAGCCGCCACCGCCAAGACGTTCGACGTCGTCGAACACGAAGTCAGCATCACAGACCCTGTCGGTGTTTCCGCGGCGCTGGACTACGACGTGATCTTCTCGTGCGTCGACGGCCCCTGGGCTCGTGCCGTGCTGAACGCCCTGGCTTACGCCGACCTCATTCCCGTCATTGATGGTGGCATCGCTCTTGACGCACTGCCAGACGGACGCATGCGCAACGGCATCTGGCGCGCACACACCCTCGTGCCGGGCGCCCCGTGCATGGCGTGCCTCGGGCAGCTCGTTCTGAGTGACGTATCCCTCGACAAGGATGGTCTCCTCGAGAACCCGGAGTACATCTCAGGAACCCAGCGTGAAGCCCCATCGCATCAAAACGTGGCGGCGCTTTCGGCAAGCGTCAGCGCCGCGGTACTGGCTCAGTTCGTCAGCCTCACCGCCCACCCGGGTGGGCGCGGGAGCCCTGCTCCTCTTCGCTACATGCTGTCAACGCACGATCTGGAACATTCACGGGCGGCCTGCGGCCCCTACTGTGCTTTCACCAGCGCCACCGCCGCAGGAGACGGGCGCACCCCGATCGCCGAACCTCGGGATGCGTGGCGCACGATCGTCCGCAAGCGTGCCCACACGAAGAAGCCGCCCCTCCTTCGCGTTCTTGATGCCCTTGAAGGTCGCCTGCACGCCGCAATCGATCGCATCACATAGGGACCGGGTGGCGGCCGGCAAGCTGATACTAGAAAGCTCTGCCCCTCATGCGTACGCGCTAGGAGGTTTATCCATCACTACGTCGCGCCCAGCTAGCGAGCCTGCTCGGAAGGCCCCCAAGGAGCGATCCGAGGACGGAGCCGTCGACGAAGCGAACGCTTGCCGGTCGCCGCCATGCCTCGAGGAACGCAATCGCGGCGACTTTCTTCAGCATTTGGCCCGGACTCGGACGCGCGTCGGGTGTGCCGGCACATGCGCGCGAGCCAATTCCTGTGCCGATAATGTACCTTATGTCATGTAGTGATCGTGTGGACACTCCCGTGTTCGGGTTCGCCTACTCCAGGAGGGACTGCCAGTCAGTCACTGAGCCCTACGCTGCGGGCCGCCTTTACCGCCGAGCCTTTCAGCGTCGGATCGCACCACAAGGCACTCAAACCGCTGAAAAGTCCGGCTAACTCGTCGCCGAGCGCGACGCGGACAATGCAAGCGTGGCGTGCAGGAGCGCCCGTTGAGTGGCCACGTCTCGGGAGTGCTGCGCATGAAGCGTGGGCCCGTATGCGTAGTCGTAGAGCGTCGCGACTGCAGCGAGATGCTGCTCACGCGACAAGGAAGCGACGTCCACACCTGACGGGAGGTCGGAGCCAAACGGGTCGATAAACGGACGAGCCATATCGGCAGCATAGGCGTGTGCTCGCGTACCAGCCCGTGCGTGGTGGCGACGACGGCGGGTAAGCCCAACGATTGGGCGCCTGGCCCGGCAGCGAGCCGAGATCGCCGCCGAGACTGTCCTAGCCTGAGACCACTCACGGAAGAGACGGAATTGCATGGCGGATCAGACCTCGCTGCGTGACGACCGATGGTCGAAGGTCGCGATCCTCACGGGTGCCGTCGCGCTTGGCGTGTACGCCGTGCTCTGGTGCGTGATGTGGCTCCCGTTCTACATCGACGGGACCGGGCTGCTGATCCTCTACCCGCTCTTCCTCCTCGCATGGGTACCCATCGAGCTCCTGGCAGCTCTCAGCTTCGCTTTCGCGATCGTCGCCCTGGCGAAGCGGCAAGGCAGAACGTCTGGGACCATCGGGATCCTGATCGCCGACGTCCTGTTCGTCGTCCTCTCGCTCCCGACACTCTGGTACGGCGAGTTCCCCTGGTACGTCTTCACCCCCTGAACAGCACGAGGAGCACGACGTGACCGCACCAGCACGGCCGCCTCGACGCAGCGGCCTCGGACTCGGCGCGGTCGTGTGCCTGGCAGCGCTCTCAGCGTGCGCAGCACCGGACGAAGCCGCCACCCTGGATTACTACTCGACGAGCAGCACGCCCGCACCGGCCGACGTCGTCGCTCAGGTCGAGGTCGCCGGCGTCACCATCACCTGGCCACAGGAACCACACGACCTCCTCATCACCTCCGTCGCCAGTTCGAGCTGCCCCCGCGTCCCCCTCGAGTTCCGCAGAGACGCATCGCAGACCCTCGTCGTCGCTGAGGACACAGGAGAAAGCAGCGCCTGCTCAGCCGACCTCGGCCCCACGACCTCGCGCTTCGAACGACCCGACGCCTGGACACCTGCCGCTCTCGTGACGGCAGAACAGGACGGTGACACCCTCCTGCTCACGGTGGAGTAGGCCATATCGTCAAGTGGCTAGATACACACCCGCGCAGTTGCCGCCCCCGTCGAGACGCAGGACGATGATGACCGTGCCGCATTCCAGACTCCCAGCCGCCGCGGGGGCGCTCATCGTCGTCGCGGCCGTGAGCGGCTGCAGCGATCAGCGCATCTTGCATCTCAGTCAGAGCGAAATCACCGAGCCAGCGTGCGAGACCACTCAAGACATCCCCGCCGCCGATCTGACGGAAGCCGCAGACCAATCCTGCCGACCCTTCGGGTCGACCATCGTCTTCCCGTCCGGCGACCGCATCACCATCCAGGGCGGCGCCGCCTCGGTCGTCGCAAATGGGGACGACACCACCAGGTACTCCTACGAGGACGTAGGCGACTAAGGGGTGATCGCCGCGCGGTATACGGCAGATTGCGCCGACGTCGAAACGTGGGGTCCTGCTGAGGCGATCAACAAAGTCCGGGAGGCGTTCGGAGAGCAGTGGCCCTGCGACCCGCAGTAGGAGCACCGACGACGCCCACTCCTCGGCGGGCAACCCGCCCTGCCGATCTCCACAGCAATGGCCGACTAGACGTCGGACGCGCTCCCCTACCACTGGGGGGCTACGAGTGACGATCGGCGAGAGTAGGTTCGCCAGCAGGGGATCACCATCGTCGCGTCGCCGAGGCGACTTCGACCATCAGCGACACCTCCCCGCACGCCAAACCGAAATGAGTCGTTGATGAGAAACCTGTACGCAGCTATTGCGGCCGGCGTGATGCTCATCATCGTCTCCAGCTGCTCTGAGCCCAGCGCGAGCACACCCACTCCGACGGCCACAGCGCGCATGAGCTTCGACGACGGCCTCCTGACCATCCAGCAATACCGGGCCGCCGACGGCAGCTACAACTCAGCCACCGCCCGGCTCGCCGGCCCCCTGTCGTTCGAGGACGGATGCATTCGCGTCGGCGGCTACACCGTCGTCGTGCCACGCCCCGCGACCTGGGACGGCGAGACCCTCACTGTCGGCGACCAGAGCTTCACCCTCGGCGACGAGCTCGACATGGTCGGTGGATACGCGCAGAACCGACAGCCCGGACAGCCCGACGACTGCCCCGGAGAGACATTCTTCGCCAGCGGAGTCGAGCCCCTCGCAGACGAGCCCTGAGCGCACTCTGCCCGACGCAGACACGAGGCAGCTGCCGCCACAGGCGTCCGGCAGGGGATCCCTCCCCGGACGGCTCCAGCCGCCATCAAGAACTCGTGCTCACCTACTACCTATTTGCGTTCGGCTCCGCCGCGCGCGTGGGATGCTCGCGCAGTGACTGGACCCCGCGATACCCGTGATGCGGTCTACGCCGAGATCGACCTCATCGCGACGTGGACGAAGTGGCTGCCATTTTCCGAGGCCGCGAGCACGATCGACCGCCTTCCCGGCGTTTACTCCATGCGGAGCGGTGACCGCATCGTGTACGTGGGTATGGCCGGCGAGCGGGCAGGGAGCGGCAAGCCCAGTGGCATGCGTGGCCGACTTGCGAGGTACACGAGTGGTAAGGCCGCCGCCTCTGGATTCGGAGAGGCAGCACTAGACCGCGCTCTCGCCGACGTCGCCTTCGTGAGGCAACAGCTAACAGCCCTCGAACAGGGCAAACCTCGTCGGACGACGGAGTGGTCGCAGGATGCGATTGGGTGGCACGAAATTGAATTGAGGTGGACAATCTGCACGGACGCCGGCGCGGCAAGAGTCCTCGAGAAGCAAATCGTCCAGTTGCTTCGTCCACACGGCATCTGGAACCGCTAGTGGGGCCGGTCACTCTTCCTGCCAGACGTCCCCGGGCGAACGCTGTTGGACGCAATAGCGACCACTGGCCTACTTGTCTTCGGGCTTCTCGTACCAGCGGGGTGTGCGAAGGTGCGCTGCGAGAAGGTTCGTCTCCATGTCGCGCCGGTAGCGCAGATGGTTGATGGCGGCGGACGCCGTTCCCTCGTACGTGAGCGCTTCGCCCGGAGTGGGCACATGGCGACCGTGCGCAACCTTGTTCCGCAGGTCCGCCAGTTCTCTGATGAGGTCAGCTGCATCGTCACTGAGGAAGCCGCAGTTGACCAGCGCTCTGACTAGGGCCGAGGTGCTTCGGTTCGGGTTCTTCCTCGAACGCGGCAGGGAGTCGGTGATGTGAGCAAACTCCTCCACCTCTTCATACAGGGCAGCCCACGTACGCATGATGAGCCCCGACGGGTCGCTCGAATCTCCCAACGCCCCGACCGGGTTAGTGGAGCCGTGCTTGTCGACGTGCGACCCCGAGCCCTCTGCTGGCGCATGCGCCGACGTGTCCTCAGTGGGGGCCTGATCGTCAGTTGGCACCTCGGCGCCAGGTCCCTCGAGGTCGGCAGGGGCAGCAATGGGAAGGTCAGCAGGAAGGGTCCCAGCTGTCGCCTCTGCCTCCGCGAGCTCATCGCCGAAATCAGCTTTTACGCCAGGGGCTTCCAGGTGGCGAAGCTTGCCGAGGGCACCTGCGATCTGCGACCTGAAGACGATGCCGAGCACGAGCACGACAGCGGGCCATGCCACCGAACTGATCCATGACGAAACTGCTTCCAGCCAATCCATCTCGTCATCGTGGCAGACAGGGCGGTTCTTGCCGACTGTCCGCGAAGGGATTCCTTGTCGGATTACCGAGAGCGCCGGAGTCGGTCGACCTCCGTGCGGCCGGCGCGGACGCTGGACGATTGGACAAACCCGAGGTTTTAACGCGTGAGGACCGCACGATGTTGATCGGCGTGCTCGCGAACTTGAGCGCGGTAGTCCTCGGCGCGGACGAGGACCATCCGGCGGGGTGCGCACTCGATGCGGCATGTGGTCGACCGCTACCGGTCGGACCTCGCGATGCAACTTCATCACCCTCCATTTGATCGGGAGTGCTGGGCGACCCTCGAGGTGCAGGTTGGGCACCTTCGCATCATGATCGGGGAAGACCTCGGCTGATACCGAGCGATGGTCCGGTGACGGATACTTACCCGGATCACTCGCTCCTCAACGCAGGGACGGACTCGACCCGAGCTTCCGGCGCGTCGCCACCCGGTCGAGGACCGCCTCCACATCGGTGAGCGCGAGCTCCCTACCCGCGGCCCCGGTCGGGATCGTCGCCGTCGGGCGCTTGATGCTGATGCTGAGCACGCGTCCCATGAACCGCACGACCGAGGAAGCCTTCTCGGCGCTGAAGTCGAAGACGCACCGCACCTCGTCGACGTCCACCGTCTTCCACCACCCTCGCCAGGCAGCCGACTCCACCAGGTCCCCGAGACGTTCCCTCTCCTCCTCGTACTCCTCGGGGGACGTCGTCGAAGTCGTAGATGGCGCTCCCCCACATGACGTCGATGTGGTCGTCCGGCTTCTCCACGAAGCGGAAGCCGATCGCCGTCGCCGGGCCGGACGGCTCGATGGGCAGCGGATCCACGTGCCCGCCGCGCACCTCGACGGCACCCGTCACGACGTCGAACGTGAAGCTCCCCCGGTCGCCCAGGATGATGCCCGGAACCGAGATCCCCTCCACGGTCGTGCTCGACGTCCACCGCGGGCTCCGCGCCGCCCGGTCGAACGACCAGTACGAAGACCCGCCGAGGATCTCGACCGAGAGTCGCAGCGATCGTTCTCCGCGCAGCTCATCGACCTCCACCCGCAGCCGGAGGAACCCTTCGTCGCGGAGGACGCCGACCAGACGCATGCGGCGGGATCGGCTCCGATCCTGCTTCCACGGGCCGTGTCGCTGGAACTCGTAGTCGTCACGGCGGACGGCGTCGGCCGCGCGGTCCACGGCCGCCGGGTCGCCACCTCGTCGCGCCACCAACCGCTTCAGGGTCTCCCGCCACATGATCAGCACCAGCGAATCCCGCTCGCGGACGTCGAGGTCGTGGAAGCCCGCCGGGACGCTGACATGCGCGATGTCCTCCCCGCCCGCCATGTGGTTCGAGACCTCGACCTCCAGGTCGCCGCTCGCCGACGGTCGACCGGGCAGCAGACGGATGCTCGCGAACGGCATCGTGATGCCCTCCGCCGCCAGGCACTCGCCCAGGGGCTCAGTGACCTTCAGGGAACCGCGCAGCAACGCGTCCATCGCGAGGACCGGCCCATGGGTCTCCTCGTGCATCCCATGCGGATACCACCGGCGGTCCGGCCAGCCCCCGTCCGGCCACACATGCACATTGCTCAGCGTCGGCGCCATCTGCCGATCATGACAGCGACAACCGCCGCATCACCACACCCCACCGGTGCCCCGGTTGTGGATCCCTACCCGGACCATCATGACCTCGGGTTGAAGCCGCGAACACAGGCGTCTCAAATTGGTGGTCCGGCAATCGTTCCGGCGAAGGGGCCTCTCCTGAGACTCCTGCTGCATTGCTGGAGGCCTGCCTCGTTGCCGCATTGAGCGCATAGGAGATGAGCGGCGGCAGCCCCTCCTCACGCACGCTTGGTGGCACTGATAAGAATTCCCAGCTGCGCGTGACCAACCGAAGCTGTGGCTCTCGAGGCCCTAAGACGCGAGCCCAAAAGGCCGCGAGGCTACTCAGTAACGGACGGTTTCGCGTTCATCGGACGCAGCGGCCGTCGCGATCTTTACAGCGATTCGGACGCGGTATTCGATGCCCGCCGTGAGGTCCTCCCACCGACGGAGCTCGCGCTGGCCGGCCAACCAGGCGCCGAAGCCTACGAGCAAGCCGAGCGCGACGGCAGCGGCCGCGATCTCGATCGAGGTCTGCGTCGGCACGCCCTGGAACTCGCCGGGACCTCCCGCGGCCAGGGACGTCACAGCAACTGCCCACGTCACGAAGAACATCGCTGTGAAGGCGGCCGCTATGGACGCCGACGCGTCCAGCAGGCCGAGCACAAACGCCCATCCTCCCCCGATGGGACTCGGCTTCGGAGGGTAGCCCATCAGCAGAGACCGCCGGGCACCTCGCCGGTCGCGGATGCGATCAACAACACACTGCACGAGCGACAGCACCGTGGCAGTCACGACCATGACCGATTCCAAGCCGACCGCGACGAACATCATCGGAGGGACGGGGGTCGCCACCACGCCACCGAAGAACGTCACCAGGAAGCCTGCCCCGCAAAGCAACACCGACGCCGTCTGCAAGGAGTGATCAGACCGGCGCCAGAACCGACGCAGGATCATCCCGACCGCCGTGAGTACCACGAGCTCCAAGACCACACTGACAATCACACTCACCATGACGAGTACCCCCTTTGGCACGGAATAGGAACCCGAACAGGGGACATAGCATGAGGGCGTAGCTGTAGTTTCTCGATCACCCGGCGATAGCCGCCACTCCCCCGGCCCGCTGATCAGTGCGCTGGCCCATCAGCACTTATCAACCCCGGGGCATCTGCACGCCGAGGAGTGGTGCGAGGACGTGCTCCTGGATCTGGTCGTAGAGGTGATTCATCATCTGATGGATTCGGGTGCCGTCCGAGATAGCCGTGTCTGGGCCCATGCACACGTCGAAGTTGACCTGCTCCCACGTCGGGTACTCCCGCTCCGGACCGCCCGAGTAGTCCGTACCTCGGAAGGGGTTGCTGGACGGGAGGCACGGGGTGGCGAAGGGAGTGTCACTCTCGAACACCGGCCGGCCTATGTCGACCTTTACGTTGCCGCGCATCCCGACCGGATGCGTCAGCGCAGACGTCGACGTCACGGCCGTCAGCATCACCGCCGGTCGTCGGTGCGCGTAGAGCTGTCGAAGCTCGTCGAGCACGATCAGCGGGTGATGCGGCCTGTCCTCCTCTGGCGTGTGATACGGCTGCAGCTCCTCGATGATCTGCTGCGACTCAGGAGACATGCCCACGATCTTCTCCCGGGCCGTGGCCTTGGCGCCCCACGGCCTCCTGCTGATCGGGAAGCCGATTGACCGCGGATCCGCGTCCGGGGTGTGCGCCATGGTGAGCTCGTACGCGAGGTAGTCCAGAGACGTCCGCAGCCACATGATCGAGCGCGCGAACAGCTCGGTCCACTCCTCGGGAAGCTCGTCCGATGTGACGAGGATGTCCCGGCCGTCGGCGTCCTCCGCAGCCGTCACGCGTGCTGGTTCCCTCCCGAAGTAGGCGTGCTCCCGCTGGCCGAGCTCGATGAGCGCGACGGCGCCGTCACGAAACGCCTTCGCGGCCGCCCCGTCGCCGAGGTAAGGCGAGATGTCCGACGCGAGCGGGATCGGCCCAACCTCGGGATCCAGGGTCGCCGCGACACTCCCCCCTCCCCCGCGTCTGCGACCGCGCTCCGCCTCGAGTCGCGCCTGCGCCCTCGACGCCTTCGCTTTCCGCCCGCTCATGCCGCCCTCTCTGCTGCGAAGTGACCGCCGTATGGTGCCGTCAAGCATGAGTCTCCCCCGCAATCCCGCGTACGTAAACGGCTCGACCGGTCGCATTCCACCACGAGAGGGAGAAGACTCGCCATATGTGTGGACGCGTCGTAGTGACACGGGCCTCGGGAGATCTCCTGCCCGATCTGCTGGACGGGTTCGATCCGCTGCGGGATGACTTCAACGTCGCGCCGACCCGGGACGTCGCGCTTGTGCGTGAGCGCGAGGGTGAGCGGTCGGTGGTGCCCGTGCATTGGGGGTATGTGCCCGGGTGGGCGAAGGACTTCACGAAGCAGCGGCCGCAGCCGATCAACGCGCGCATCGAGACCAAGTCGGCGTCGCCGATGTTCCGGAAGTCGTTCGCGACAGCGCGAGCGATCATCCCCGCCGCCGGCTACTACGAATGGGTCGTCACGGAGACGGGCAAGCAACCGCACTTCATCCACCAGCCGGACGCGGCCATCGCGATGGCCGGCATCGTCTCCGCCTGGCCGGATCCGGCCAAGGACGAGGACGCCCCGGACAAGTGGCGGCTCTCGATGGCGATCATCACACGGGACGCGCACGTGGCTCCGGGCGAGGTTCACGACCGGATGCCGGCGTGCCTCACCCCGGACGCATATGACGACTGGCTCGGCGATCATCTGCCGGCGAACGACCTGCTCAAGCTCCTCGACCGCGAGTCGCTCCAGGTCGCGCACGACCTCAAGCACTATGAGGTTTCCCGAGACGTGAACAGCGTAAAGAACAACCGCGCTGACCTCATCACTCCCCTCCCCTGACTCAAAACGAATGCGAGAGGCAAACCGCGACCACGAAATGCGCACTGTACGGACCTGGGGCTGTATCGTGGGATTCAGCGCATCGTTACCGCGCTGAATCCGTATGGGGAGGAAATTAGATGGCCCGCAAAGTAGTCACCACGCTCGTTGACGACATCGACGGCACGCAGATCGACGATGGCCAGGGCGAGACCGTCCCCTTCGCGCTCGACGGGGTCAATTACGAGATCGATCTCAGCGACGACAACGCAGCCAAGCTGCGCACCGCGCTCGATGACTACATCGAGAAGGGCCGCCGCGTCGGCCGCGCCACCTCAGGGAAGGCACCCCGCCGCTCGGCCGACTCGAGCCCGAAGCAGGACCTCAGCGCTGCGCGCGAGTGGCTGCGCGAGCACGGCCATAAGGTCTCCGAGCGCGGCCGCATCTCCGCGGATTTGCTCGAGGAGTACCGCGCGAACAGCTAGAGCGAGCTGCACGCACGAGAGGGCAAGCCCGGCACGGGTCGGCCCTCTCGTGCGTCAGTGGGTTAGGCGGCGGTCGACGCCGCCGTGAGCCGGCGCTTGTTCCGTGGGAGCAGGAGCCCGCCGGCGAAGATCATGGCCGCGAACATCACACACGCGAAATCGCACGGGCCGGCGCCGTAGAGGATCTCGGCGGTGAGGCCGGCGAGGCGGCCGCGAGGAGCGTGGTGGCCTCGTAGAGGCCCAGCGCACGCCCGATGCGGGCAAGGCCGGTGGCCTCGGTGAGGACTGCCTGCTCGATCGGCAGAATTGCTGCCAGCGCGGACAGGAGCCAGAGGATGGCAATCGTCACAGGAACCCGCGCAAGCGCCGACCCGCCCACGAACGCGGTGCCGCGGCGACGAGGACGGGCGTGTCTCCGTGCCGCACAGTGAGTCAGTGAGTCAGTGCAGGTGGGCGGTGCGACCACGTAGCGATCCCGCCCGAGAGCGAGATCCAGGCGATGGAGAGCGGACCGACGCAGACCTCGCGCTACAGGCCTAGCACCAAAGGCAATCCGAGGGCAGCCTCCGCCGTGCCGATGACCGTCACCACGGCAAGGAGCGGCCGCAGCCGGCGCCCCATCGCCCGGGGCGTCAACGGGCGGCCCTAGTCGAGTGGCGTCGACTTCGCCCCAGTCCACACCAGTCGCCCGCTCGAGGCGAGCAGCATGCCGGCGACGAGCGCGCGCCCCGCCGCTGCGAAGTGTCGGCGCCTAACCGACGGCTGAGAGCGACGCGGTCGACGGCAGAAGAACGACCCAAAACCCAAGCTCCTCAGCGACATGAGCAGGGCATGTGCGCGCGGATCCGTGCCGTGGCAGGCACAACTGCGCCTAGAGCCCTACGACGAACTCGACGACGCGCCTTCCGCTTTCGTCATCAACAACCCGCCCATGACGCGGCATGCTCACGCAGTGTTCCCCGTCGCGAGCCAGCGACCGCTCCAGCACCCCACTGCCGTCCGACACCGACCGGCTCTCCGGCACAACTGAGAGGTAGACAATTCTTTCCCGAACCTCCGACCGGGTGCTTACAAGTGCATGCACGAATACACCCTTATCGACCGCCCGATCGCCGCCGCGAATAGCGCCCGCATCCCGCAGAAAAACGTTGGCGCCAACGCCGTCGTGAAATGTAGTCACTAATTGCGCGGGTTGTTTATGCTTGCGCTTCCAAGCTAATTCTGGAAGTAAGGGAACGAAGCAACTCAAATCCCGCAGTAGTGTCTCGTCAAATTCTGACGGAGACCTCAATACGGATTCGAATACATCCTTGCCCGCAAGAATGCTTGCACCCCTGATCCAACTCGAGTCATTACCTCCAGCGCTATACGAATCAAATTCCGGATAGTCGATTTGGTACATCTTGTAGGCAAGTGTTTGAGCAAATGATAATATTTCTTCATCTGCCATTTTGGCTAGGCTTCGCTCTAGGCCCCCGATTCTTTTCTGTGAAGCCGTCTTGGGAGCACCTTCTAAGAGGCGCCAGAATTCCGCATCCCGCATTGGCGACTGATGCCGCCCATCAACTATATCCATCGGGTAGTCGGGATCTTGATCCTCGAGCAGAAGCTGAGGAACCACTTCCTCAAGAGCACTCAGCCGAGTCGCATCGACAGCGTTGTCCATAGCAGCGCAAACTCCAGAACCCATACCAACCTCGAACGGTACTGGCTCGGGAGCGGACGCGGTAACGCCGTTCTCACGAACCGCCCGCGAATCACTGTTCGCATATTCAATAACGCAACGTATTACACGTCCCTCCACAAAGACTGGCACGAGTGAAAACTCTGTACATGCACTCACGTTTACTCCTCTACCGGCAACTGTAGCGCTGCCCAGGGGGGCACTTTCCATGTTTGGCCCTGTACGCGCGGATATGAATGTACTCAAGCGTTCGAGCTGCCGTCTTACCCTTCACGGTGTAAAGAATGTCAGACTTGCACTTCCGTTTGGCGTACGACTCACACTTTGACTCTTGTGATTTTGGCCGTACGCCTGGCTTCTGATACGAAATGCCGAACTTATAAGTGTGTTTCACCCCATTTTTCCTGTACGAGATCTCGTAGACCGTGTACTGCTTCTGGCGGAGGTACGGCTTAACCTTTGTTGCGACATAGGGCCTAGGAACAACCCGCGGCTCTGCGCGCGCCTGTCGAAGGGACTTCTGAATCGACTGCGCCGCCATGTAAGTGCCGACCCCCAGCGCGATGGCTCCAATACCGAGCGCAATCCACCCGATTGGTCCAGCCGCCGCTGCCACGGGAATGAAGATAGCCGCAGCAGCCGCCATATTTCCAGTCGTGTCAAACTCGTTTATCGGGTCCGTCGGATATGCGTAGTCATTATCAACCCCGCCCTCCACCGGGTCGACCTCGAGGAATCTGCCCAGAGCAGCAACATACTGTCGCGCTCCCATCTCGATTGTCGAGATGGACCCCTGGTGCTCAGTCAGCTTGCTGTGACTGCCCATCCATCCGTAGTCAGCGCTTCCCGAGAGATTGTCGGGCCCAGCATCATCACCAACCGCTGACCCCAATTCACCCGTTTGCGGGTCAATGACTTGGCCGAACGGATCGTAGGACACGAGCTTCCCTTGGCTGTAGAAGATATCGCCATGGTTGTTTGGATATGACCAGCGCGCCGCGCCGGAGGCAGGCATTGCCACGCTGGCCCCACCGACCAGATCCAAAATACGCTCCAGGACAACAGAACTGCCGTTGAGAACCGCAATCGGCTCATCCGCGAGACCCGAATAGGCATATCGCTGCACCTCGGTTGCGGCGTTGGGCTTTGAGACTTCTCTCTGCACTACACGATCGAGGGCATCACGTGAGTATTTGACGACCGTACCATCTGTCAATGTCGTCTGCAGATGACGATTTGCGGTATCGTATGCGATCTTCTGATCTGCCAGGACGCTTGTATTACCATGCGCGTCGTAGGTCAGATTTGTAGCCGACAGGTTTGCGGCATTGATTGCATTAGCACCCGTTTGCGCATTGGATTGAGTCGTGTTCACCAATCGATCTGCGCGATCGTAGCAATAGCTCGTGGCCGAGGTCCTTGTTCCATCCTTGACGTCTGTGAATGACGTGCGGTTGCCGTTGAGGCCTGCCTTGGGGCTCGCCAAGCAGTTCGCATTTAGGCCATACGCATATGTGAGGTCGTGTCTCGGGATTTGCGCCCGCGTCAGACGACCGGCGGCGTCATACGTGTACGACGAGACGTTCGTCACAGACCCACTAGTTACGGTGTCCTTAATGACCCGACCTGTCTGCGAACGCACAACAGAGTTACTGACTGTGGATCCGTCCTCGAAGCTGTAACTGAGCCCCGTAGAGCGACCCATGGGATCTTTGGCGAGCTTGGTAAGCGATGATCCGTTACCCGCCTTGTCCGCACCTAAGGGGTACATCACTGAAGCGAGCTGGTTGGCTGCATATACGGGATCTGCTATGACTTTGCCGTTGTACGACGTCGTCTCGAGCTGCCCAAATGTGTTATACGTAAACGACTGAGTGGTCGCGTTCAGATCGGGCGTCGTAGTTGTGGAACTCATCACCCGATTACCGGGATCACTGTAAACAATGGAGGATACAGTACCCCAAACGTCCGTGTACTTGACGACCCTCTCGATCAAGTCCGTTTCGGTCGTGATAGTGGCGCCATTAGGTGAACCGTTGACCGACGAGTCTTGAATGGATGATTTCAGGGGATTACCACTCACGGAGGGTGACGTTACGACGGTTCTCTGCGGGTATGAAGCGTTAGCCGCGATGACCTGTTTGACCACGATTCCTCGCGCGTCGTAGGAGGTGCAGGACCAGTCAGAGTCTCCCGTGGTCTTAGTTCCGACCGTTCGTCCCATCAAGTCGTAGACGGACGAGGACGATACCGCCGCCCCTACGCTCGGGGTAGGTGAGGTGACCTGCTTGAGGAACCCGGATTGAGGCGTAGCAGCGGGCAGCCCGCAGACTGCTCCCCCGAATGCGTCTTGCAGGGTCTCGCCGGGCCCATAGTACGAGTAAGTAGTGCCATTGGCTCCGCCTGACCCACCTGATGCGACGCTGGCCGGTAAGGTTCGTGAGGTCTTCCGCAGGAAGCCGGACCCGACTGCCTCGTATGCGGTTTCGGTCCGGAGGTTAAGTCCGTCAGGATCCTCTGTCGTCGCAGTAGGGAAGCCGAGCCAGGGAATTCCGTATGCCGTCTCAGTGACGCTGGATGCCACCTGATTTGGGGCGACACCGCTCACGCCTGCCGGTACAGAGTCATCCACTGTGGTTCGCGACAGAAGGCCGTATCCGGGCGTCAAAGCACTACCTGGCACAGCGACCCGCGCACCTCCTGGTGCGGTCCACGCCAAGGTCAGAACCGAGCTTCCCGTGTCGTTCGTGTACTCAACGCGAATACGCGACTGCTGACCAGCGATGACGTCGACAGATCCAGCATATGACCATCGTGGCGCCCCGTTCTTCCAGTCACTGACTACGAGAACGTCATCGATCCAGACCTGCGCCCCGTCGTCTGCATAGGTGGATATCGCGTATCGTCCGGACGTGGGAAAAGTGATGTACCCAGTCCAACGGGCTGACCACTGATTCGCGTTAATTCCTGCGGTGGGAGCCCCTCCGGCCCAATCTCGATCAAGTCCGCCACCGGCCGCACCTGCACCGAGGCCAAACGCAGCGGGGGCACCGGCCAATCGTGGGTTGTTGAAGTAGTTCGCGCTCAGCCCCACGAGGCCTTGATCGTAGGTGGTACTCGTGTGGGGCGGCTTCTGGGGGCAACTCGACAGGGGTCGTCGATCGGACCCGAAGCACGAGGCGGGAGCGGGCCCGTACTGATCCGTTACTCGATCTTGAGTGTTGTAGAGCGTGGTCGTCTTAAGGCCTTCATCGTTCGTGCTTGACAGCGCCATATCTCGGTCGTTCCACTCCGAATACGACTTCGTTCCTACCACGTCAGAGACTGTGAGTTCGCGATAAGCAGCATCAAATGTGTACGTCTGAGCATGGCCGTTTGAGGGAGCCGCGGTTGGCGGAGTATCGCCCAGCACATCAACATAGGAGACCCCGGCGCCGTAGGAGTACTTCTTGCCCTGACGAAGCGCCGCGGTCAGCCCGTCCGGAGCGGGGAGCGTGATTGACGTGGTCCGCCCCGCCGTGTCATAGGCGATCGCGGTGGTCTGCGCGGCTCGCTGCGGGCGGGAGGTATCCGCAGCCAGCCAGTCGTTCGCGACGGACCCCCGCATACCAGTGAGGCGTCCAGCGACGTACGCGAAATCGACAATCTCATTACCAGGGTCGACTAGGCGCGTGAGGAAGCCGTTCGCGTCGTAGAAGACGCGCGTGGTATCGGGCGTTCCGGCGACGTGCCCAGGGTAAATGATGCGACACAGCATGCCGGCGGGGGGCGGTGTGAATCCACTGCCAGTCGGGATAGGACAAGCCGATCCGTTGGCGTCCCCATCCGTGATCCCTAGCCCCACCTTTGCAACCGTGTCGCCTGCGTAGACGAACTTGATCTGCCGATCGAACGTCGTAGTCGCCGCGCCGGTCCTCTTTGAGAGCGGGTCGGAGATTGTAGACAGCTGCCCGGTCCCAGCACGGTACTCGATGACGGGACTAGTGGGCTTGAGGGCGTCCGAAGCGGGCGTGATCGAGGCGATCTTTCCCGATGGACCGAAAGCGGAGATCACTCCGTCATCCCCAGTGATCGTCACTAGGCCCGCGGCATCTACGGACAGGACCCCGTACTCCCCGTCCGGGGCCTTATACCCACCTTCAGAGACCTTGCTGAAGGTGTGAGTCGTTCCGGACATGTCCGTCACGACGACGCTGGCTTCGTTAACCTGCGCGGAGCTATACTCACCGGAGTCGCCAGCCAGGGCTGTGGAAGCTGACCATCCCCCCGGCAACACCTCAGCGTCGCGGGTGAACCACTCAGCAGGGACGACGAATTCCTTGCCATCGGATGTACGAACCCAAAGCTTCAGGAAGGCGGCGCCAAAGTTCTCGAAGTAGTCGACAGAGATGGGCACGGGGCCGGCTGCTACCTGGCGTGCACTGCCCCATTGAACCGGAGCCGGCCAGTCGTCGGTCCACTGGTCTAGAACAGTCTCTCCGTTAAGCCGCATCCTGGCGCCGTTGTCGCGCTCGAATCCGAAGACATAGGAGTCAGACTTGGGAACGTTGATGAACCCAGTCCACTTTGCCATGAAAGCTTCCGGAGAGAGGCCCGGGCCCGGGGCTCCCATACCCCAGTCGAAGGCGATGGAGGGGTCTACGCGGGTCAGGTTGGGAACTCTCGAGTCGAAGGACCACGATGTCGCTGGTCCCGTAGTCCCGTTGACGTCGTAGTACGCCGCGTTGAGCCCGACTGTGCGGGGCTTTAGCGAGTTGTAGTTGAACGTGAGGCCCATGGGGCCCCCGAGCGTCGAGACGGAGGGCGATTCGAACTGCATGTTCAGATTTCCGTTGGCGAGGTTGACCGTCACTCCCCCGAATTCGTCCTCAGGCGAGGGCCCCGCGTCTGCGATGCGTTGATTGACGGTGAGCTTGTTTACCCAGGTCGCCTCGGCCTTGTCGTAGCTGTCGTTTGTGAGGACGACCCAACTGTATGCGCCGCCGTCCTGGAGAGACCCGGCGGGCACGGACCACGTGGGGTTCGCTTGCCAGCCGGAGCTGATGACGGCACCCGTCTTTCCGTCGGAGCCCGTCGCAATGCGGAACTGGTACGTGACCGGATCACCGTTGGGGTCTGTGGACGTCGACGTGCTGAGCGTGGGCGTGGTCGTAGTGATGACGCTGCCGTTCCCGGGCGTGGCGGAAGTCTGAGCCGGCGTGGGAGCAGGGGCGTTGGTCGTGAAGGACCAGATGGCTGATGAACGCACCGTGGAGGTGCCGAGATGTCCGTCATATCCGTCTCGAACGTAGGCTCGCCAGTAGTACTTGACTCCCGGCTTCAGGGCGTTTGCAGGTACTCGAGCTTCATTAGTACCGATCCAGTCGGAGTCGTATGCTGCATTAGTCCCGCCTGGGTCGGGGTTCTCGCTCACGTAGAACAACCAGTTGAGGCCCGTAGCTTCCGGGTCAGTGCTTCCGACCTTCAGAGTCGGCATGAGGGGCGCTCGGCTGTCCTGAGCAGGGGCTGGAGCCACGGGCTGCCCAGCAGACGGGTATTCCTTCCAGTCCACGAAGAGGGTGTTGTAGACGCCCTTGAAGGTGTATGCACCTGCCTTTTCTGCTCCTGTGGACATGAGGTAGTTTCCCCGGCTGCCATCACGGACCCATTGTGCGATGCGCTGAGAGAGCCCTTCATCCATGGCGTTGCCGCTGCTGCTTATCGGCCACCAGCTGAGGTGGTCACCGGCTCCGTTGTAGTTGAAGGCGGTGGCGTGCTTGACGGTTCCCGTCCACGCCTCGTTCGTGCCCAGGCCGGCGACCTGCCCGTACATCTGCGCTGCTACGACCTGCTTGCCGAACAGCTGCTCGTAGTTGTAGTGCTGCACAGAGCGCCAGTAGCGGTCACCGGAGTCACGTGAGTTGCCGATGCGGGCACGACCGTCGCGGATGACAGTTCCATCACTCTTGAAGGAGTAGACGTCCTCCATGTCCGCCTGCTGCGTGGTGGGGTCGACGTACACCGGGTAGACCCTCTTTGAGTCTGACAACCAGTTACGGTCGGGTCGGAGCTCGATGTTCCACGCGTTTCCGTCTTGGGAGAGCTTCGTGTCGATGGTCTCGAGGGCGGGTTCACTGCGGCCCTTGACACCAGAGGAGTCCCACATCACGGGCGTTGGCATCAGAAGCACGACAGCGTCGTCGGCGTCGAGGAACTCAATGCTTCCGTACTCACCCATGCGCAGCGTCAGACCAGGTGCATCGACTCGCCACGTCCACGAGTCCTCTGCGGCGGCGGGCAGCGAGTCGAGTACAAGGGTCTCCTTGACAGCACCCGGCGTGACCTCGTACTTGAGGTCGACACCGTCAAAGACATCGTTGTACTGAAGCTGGTTGAGCCCCTGCGAGTCGCGCGGCCTGGCGAGACGAGCGAGCTTGCTTGCAGCTGCTCCTTCCAGAGAGAAGCGCACTGCGGTGCCTTGCGCGTTGACAGTCAGAACCCCGGAGTCATCGGCTGTGTTAGAGAAAGTCGGCTCGAGCTCATGCTTGATTGCAGCCGCGCCGCCGCGACCGTCAGCCAGGGTCGTGGTGGAGATCGGCTCCCACTGCCCGTTCACGTCGTAGTTGATGGGCTCGTGGGACAGCTTGGTCGTATGTGTGCCGTCCTTATTGACGTAGGTGTTGCTGAACTCAGCGCTCTCCACCAAGACGCTGGTGTCGGCATCGAAGCTCGTCTGGTCACCTACCGGAGTCGGCTCTGCAGTACCAGGTGCAGGTTCTTCCGTGCTCGGCGACTCCGGCGGCGCCTGGTCGTATGAAGGGGTGGACTGCTCCCCGGGCACATCGAAGTCGCCGCCTGGTACAGCGGGTTCCAAGGTCTCGTAGGGCTCTGACGAGAGAGGGGCGACCTTCATGGGATCCGGAGTCGCTGCCTGGCTGCTCTCCCCCGTGGAAACCAGGAGAGTAGCCGCTAGTGCGAAGGTCACCACTCCAGCGATGGTGGCTCGGCATGCGTTCTGGATCGACTGCGTCACGGTTCTCCCTGCCATGCGCAATCCGACGTCACGCTCAGGAAGTCACAGTAGATGTACACATGATTCTAAGCAGCAGGACCGACACCCCCCAATAGAGGGTGGTGGTGCGCCACAAGGTGCGTTGCCTTCGTGGGTGCCGCTACCGGCGCGATAGGGCCAGGGCCTGGCGGTAGTCGTGTCCTTTGTCGAACTAGCGCCCCGGCGGACGAACGTGTCCGAGTCGTTCGGCGGGCGAAGGACGACCTTTGAGCTAGATGCAGTAGCTCGCCGGCTGCATAAACCGTCGCATCGGTAGCATCGGCGAGGCGTTGATCGCGATCTTGAGTCACCTCCCTGCGGTTAGGCCGTCCGACTTCATGCTGACGAGGCGCCCGCTTCCCGGTTGAGACCTACCCCGACGCGTGGAACGCCAGAGGAAGACGGATCTGGACTCGTCGTAGGAACTCGTTGCTCTCTGCCGTGGCGTGGGTGATGTGGATCAGTGTCGACCTTGTTGCGTCCTCAGCACGGAAGGACGCCGCCGGTCCCTACAGGTCGCTCACTCGGGCTTGACTCCACCGGCCCAGTCCAGAGCTGCGATGATCCGCTCCTCCGCCGGCAGCGCCTGCTGTTCGGCAGCCGGCAGCGTCTCGTATGCGTAGGTCGACACGGCCATCGGCGCCGACGCCTGGCCCAGCGCATACCGGACGGTGTGCTCGTTGCGGCTACCGCAGATCAAGATCCCCACGGTAGGTCGGTGGAAGTCACGCCGCATCTTGTCGTCGACGACGGCGACGTAGAAGCCGAGCTGGCCGGCGAAGGCGAGCTCGAACTTGCCGGTCGTGAGCTCGATGACGACGTAGCGGAGCTGCTCGGTCTGGAAGAAGAGGAGGTCGACGTAGAAGTCGTCGCCGTCGACGTCGAAATGGACCTGACGGCCGACGAACGCGAAGCCGGCACCGAGTTCACGGAGGGTGTCGACGATCCGGTCCATGAGGGCTTGCTCGAGCTCGCGCTCGGAGACCGCGTCGGTGAGGTCGAGGAAGTCGAAGACGTACGGGTCCTTGCCGAGTTCGCGGGCCAGGTCGGAGTCGGCAGGAGCGAGCTGGCCGGCGAAGTTCGTGGGCGGGGCCCCGATCCGCTCGAGCGTTCGGTTCATGATCTGGTTCGTGAGCACGTTGCGCGACCAGCCGTGTTCGGCGGCGCGTGCGGCGTACCAGTCCCGCGCCGCGCGGTCGTCGAGCTTCCCGAGGAGGACGGTGATGTGTCCCCAGGGAAGTTGTCCAACAGCCAGTTGGACAACTTCGGCACGGTCGGGCCATGCCCCCGCGAAGGCGCGCATCTAGAAGAGGTTCGAGCGGGAGAAGCCCTTCATTGCGGGGAACTCGGCTGGGAGATCCTCGGCGAGGCGCGCGACGACTGCACTCCCCCAGCCCTCATCTTCCTGGCGCTCCAGGATCACGTGGCCGATGGATTAGTATAGCTCGATGAGCTGCGTGTTCACCCGACGCTGCGCGGTCAGCTGCGCCGTTCGGACCTGCTGCTTCAGCGTGGCGAGGACGCTGGAGTAGTCGGTCGGCAGCGGCAACATCTCGGACACCGGATCAGGCTAGTCGCCGCGGATCGTTCGGTACGCCTGGCTGCTCACTGCCGGCGGTATGCGTCCCGGATGGCCTTCTCCACCACCGCACGTTGCGTCTGCGGCCCGTCGCCGGTGTCTCGTCCTTCGGAGACGGCACGGTCGATCAGCTCGAGCACGTCGGGTGCGAGCCGGGTGCTGAACGGGATGGCGACCTCGCGGCGGGTGTTGCCACGCGAAGGCGCCGGGGCCGCTGCAGCCACAGGCGTGGACACCGCTGCAGGTACCACCGCGGGGGTAGCTGCAGGAGCGGCGGCCGGCGGGGTGGCTACCTCGGGCTCACGTCGGTAGTCGACAGGGTCGATCCGCTCGTCTGGTGCGGGCTGTGCGCGCCGTCGAGTACGGAGGTCGGCGGGCCGGTCCGGCTGCGTGTCGGTCATCGGATCACCTGGTCGGCGATGGCGCTGTATGCGTCGAGCACGGGGGCCCCTTTCCTGAAGTTTCCGTACCACTCCCCCGTGAGGCGGACCTCTTGGACGATCGCCCGCTGGGGCACGAGAGGGAGAAGGAGCATGCCGGTCTCGCGGAGCTCGTCGATGCTCGCGACTGCGGGCCGGGACATGATCGTGTCGCTCACTCCCCCGACGACGATGCCTGCTTCTTGGAGCGTGACGGGTGCTCCGATGCGTGCGCGGCTGTGTCGGAACTGCTCGACCGTCCGTCGGGCACCGCTGACGCCGTCGATCCCATCGCTGGTCGCCGTGGACGCGTAGACGACGGTGTCGGCGGCATTCAGCGCGGCCAGGGTCAGGGGTCCGCCCTGACGATTGGGGCAGTCGATGACGACGAGGTCGGCTTGGACATCCTCGAGGGACGTCCGCAGTCGGAGCTCGGCGTGGTCGGCACGGTCCGCCTCGCGATTGGAGACGTTGCGCGCCGAGGGAATGACACGGAGGCGGTCCGACCATGTGGTCGATACGGCGATGTCCTCAGCCCATCCCTCGGGGTTCTCGTCACCGAGGATCGCTCCCACATGCAGTCCCTCTTCGGTGGGCGCTACGTCCAGCCATTTCGTCGACGCGGCGCGGGGGTCGAGGTCCACGAGGAGCGTGCGCAGACCTCGCGTCGCAGCGATCATCGCGAGCGACACTGCTGTGGTGGTCTTCGAGACGCCGCCGGACTCGCTGTACACCATGACAGTTTGCATGCAAGCAAGTATGCCTGCTTCGTTGGCAGCCTGCAAGCAAGCAGCCATGCCAGCGTTTATGTTTGCAGACATGCATGCAGGCCCACATGCATGCAAGCCATAACGCACACTTTCATGCCGTCTGGCTTGCATGCAAGCACGCAAGTACCCGCGCAGTGCTCACCAGAGCGCTCGTGGGGTCAATCCTTGGTCCTTTCGGGTACTTGCATGCATGCATGCATCCACATGGGCATTGGGGGAGCGGCGCTGGTGAGCTCGCTTGCGCACCTCACATCGGAGCCGCCGACAGCTCATCTAGCCGTACTTCGCGCGGATCGCGGCACTCGTCGGGCAAGCAGCAGCGCTCCTGGCGCGTGGAATCAGAAGTTGCTGTCCTGGATCCCCAAGCAAACCCTCGTCGCTTGAGCTTCCTCGCGAGGGAGCCACTCGAAGTCATACCGGCCGGTCCTCGACCTTTCGGCAGCGACATCGACTTCCAGGTATCCGGATTGGATCTCCTGCAGGGCGAGGTACGGCTCGTAATCCTCCTGGGACCGCTCGCGGGTCCCGTCCTCCCAAACGACGATGTACCAGATCCACCATTTCCACTGCCGGTCGAACAGGCCGTGATACTTCCCCAGCACAGTCGCGACGTGCCCGGCCCGGGCACCATCACGGGACAGGACACCGACGCCGCCGTCGAAGGGCTCGAACGCCGCGTCAGGGACAGGGGGGAACATGGAGCGCACGGACTCACCGTATCCACGGGCGAGCCTCATTCCACAGGTCGACTCAGCACGGGCACCTATCGTCGTCAGCGTGGGGTACCTGATGACTGACGACCGCGTGCAGCGGATCCGCGAGGAGCCGGAGCGCGTCGCGTACGACGGCCACGTGCTGATCGTGCAGGCGTCGGAGCGCCTGTCCCGACTTGAGCTGTTCGAGCGTCGGGCGGAGCTCGAGGTGGTTCTCGGCGACGAGGTGGTGGCGTACATCGCCCGCGACTCCGTGGAGCAACGGCTGTTCTGGTCCGCGCGCATGTTCGACGTCGGGATCCTCGGGTTCGGCTCGAACACACTCATAGCCGGCCTTCGTGCCGCCCTCGGGACACGATGAGCATCTTCGGGCTCCCGACCGCGATCGTCGTGATCGTCATCGCGATCATCTGCGTGATCGGCACGATTCTGTGCATCCGCCAAGGCTCAATCGAGGGCGGGCTCGGGGCACTGATCCTTCTGGTCGCCGCAGTCTTCTTCGGCGGATGGGGCTACATCGCAATCGACGCTCTGGTCAACGGATACCCGGGCCCATGAGGAGACGCCCGCGATGAGCGAGAAGCCCACACAACCCGGCATAGCAATCGGGGGAGGGGTCGTGTTCATCCTGTTCGGCCTCTGGGCCCTCATCGACGGCATCGCCGATCCCAGCGGGCGGAGCAAGGGCGGCATGCCCGTGTTCGTGTTCGTCGGTGTCTTCTTCGCCTGCGGGATCGCCATGATCGTCATCGGCCTGCGGTCGCGGCGCCGGCAGCGCTAACCGGCTCGATGCCTGTCTGCTGACCGACGGAGCGCAAGGGGGATCGACCCTCAACAGCCGCCTCGCGGCAGTGTGGCCCCCCTGGCTCTGAGGGGCCTCCTGCTCCGCCGCCACACGGCGGGGTCGCTCTCGGGCGTCTGATCGCCGGTGACGCTTTGATCGACCTCGCTCAGGTCTTCGGCCACCGTCGCGAGCTGCCGGAAGTTCACCGCAGCGGTGTGGCTCCCGTGCCGCCACGTCTACTTCGTGATCAACGGCTCCTTGCTGCCGAGGACGATGGTCATGGCCTCGCGCCGGTCGTTCTCGATCATCTGCTGCACGATGCGGTCGGCCGTGGTCTCGTCCGCGTCGATGACGTAGACCGGGATCGTGGCCACGCCTGCCTCGCGCGCTCCGAGGGTGCGGCGCTGCCCGGCACGCACGAGCACGTTCCCGTGCTCATCCCGTCGCGCCAGCACCGGCGTGATGAAGCCGCGGGCCCTGATGCTCTGGATGAATTCGACGGTCAGCGCCGCGCTGGGTCGTACATTCGCCTCGATGACCAGAGTGGTCGGGTCGACGTGCTCGATGACCCCGCTGGTAGTGGTGGTGTTCTCAATGATGCTCATGGGTTCCCTCTCCGCTTCAATCGATATTTTTGCCTGTACGGCGAGAGAATCGATAGAGAGCGGGAGTGCCGGAGTGCACGAGAAGTCGGGCGAAATAAGGGGGCTTGCGACCGCGTCCGACTTGTTGGGCACGCAGGCGCGGAGCGAACTACGATGACCGGCCGGACAGACGAAAAAACAGGCGGTCAGTGCCGCGCAGCGGCTCCCGGGGCCGCCACGGCCTCACCCGCCGGCACCGCCGGCGCTAGAGCACCGCACTGGTGCGCGAGACGGGACTCGAACCGCCCAGAACAGGGGCCACGCGATAGCGATCCCTGCTTTCAGCTACACCGTATCGTCGATAGCATTTGCGCATGGCATCATCCGCGGCCCAGCAAGCTCAGCAGGCACAGCAGACCCACCTTGCACAGCAAACCCACCTTGCACAGCAGACCGGACAAAGCATTTCGAATCCTAAAATGTTTTGGTCGGCGGTCGTCACTGCTCTTCTGACCGCTGTGGCGGGCGTGTTCGTTTGGCTAATACCGGAGCAGTCCGGGGAACTCGCCGCAGCCTTTGGCGCGGGCTTGGCAACAACGTGCTTGATCATCTCCCCCGAAACACCCGGACGATTCGTTGCGGCTGCGATCGGAATCTTGATCCCTCTGTACTGGCAAGTCTTGAAGGCCGGACTGAGGCTCGTCAATTGGGACGAGCCTGTCATCGAATCTGCAAAAGCATTTGGCGTCGCATCACACGACATCGAGATCTGCCTACTCATTGTGGCCGTCGTCGTCGCGCTCATCGGCCTCTGGGGAAAGCCGCGGTACACCCGCTGACCGCCTAGGCAGCCTCGCCAAGGTACTGCCAACGGGCCTCGGGGTTGAGGGCGCCGTCGAGGACGAGCGCTCGAGCTGCACGATGGTCGGCGCGGGTCGCCGAACGGGGGTAGCGGGGCCAGACGCGCTCGCCCGCGGTCGGCGCCGCGAACAGGGGTCGGCTCAACACGGTGGGGCGTCGGGGTCGGGCTCGGGGAGCGGTGTGCATCGTCGTGAGCTCGGCGTTCCACCAGGCCCAGACCTCCCGCTCCGCTTGGTACCGGTGCGCACGGTCGACGAGGAGCCCCAGAACGTCGAGCGCGCGGGCAGCAGCATCGCGGAGATCGCGTACGGCTCGGGCCCATCCGTGTCTGTGTGTCTTGATCAGGCGGTGTCGGCGGAGCCTGCCGAGGATCGTGGCCGTGTGACGACTGCTGACTCCGAGGATCCGCGCCGCGCTGTCGACGGTGAGGGCAGTGTGCTGGCCGAGGGTCGCGTAGAGCCTGCCGGCGAGGTGGCCAAGGCCCGGGCGGGTGAACAGGTCGTGCCTCTGGTCGGTGAGCTCGTGCTCGAGGAGAGCGACGAGCTCGGCGCGATGTGCGAACAATTCGGTCGGGGGGCGGGGGTTATCGAGTGGTTGTGACCCAACCACACCGTGTGCTGTGGAAACTCGCCAGGTCACCCGCCATTCGGCGGCGTTACCGGCGTCGGCCGCGGTGACGCGGGCAACGAATCCGGCGTCCGTGAGGGCCTGGAGGGCCCGCTGCGCGGTGCTGCGGCCGAGGCCTGCCATGAGGGCGAGATCCCGGATCGAGGCCGCCACGGTCTGCTTCCCGGTCTGGAGCGTGAGGTAGACGAGCGCGGTGAGGATCGAGCGCCGGGAGGCGTCGGCCTCGGAGCGTCCCCACCTGCCGGGGGTGACCCGGAAGGAGGTGAGGATGGCGTCGACGTCGGCAACGATCGCCGCTAGCTCCGTGAGGTCCTGCGGCTCGCGGCGGGCCGGGAGGGGCCGCTGTACGGCCGCGAACTGCTGGGCCTTGGCCCACTGCCGCTCCAGGCGATCGCGTGCCTCGGAGGCGCTGCGGGCGCGGCGGCCGCCGCGGCCGGTGTTCTTGGTGCGGTAGTGCTCCATGCCCGGCGCCGTCCGGGCGGCGTGCTCAACGTCGCCGAGGGTCCAGCCGGCGTTCGCGGCCGCCAGGAGGCACATGAAGCCCGTCCACGACGGGTTCCCGCCGCCGTCGATCGTGGCCATGTGCGCAGCTCCCGCACGGCTGAGTTCGCGGTGCGCGCGGTGGCGGACGTCGACGGGGCCCGACGGGGCGCTGTCGGCGGCGCGCGGCGCCGGCGCCCGCTCGAGCAGCAGCGCGGTCAGCGCGTCCAGATCTGCCGTCGACGTCGACGGCGCCAGGAGCGCGGCGACATCGCCGGCGAGCACGCGCGAGCTGGTGCCGTCGCGGTGCGGGGACAGCGGGGGACGAGCGGAGCCCTCGGCCGGGTTGCGGAGCATCCCGTGGTCCAGCGTGCGGAAGCACGCGTACGCGGCCGCAGCGAGGGCGCCGACCTGGGCAGCCTGGGCGCCACCAGCCACGGCGACCCACACATGGCGGCCGCCGGTACTGGAGGAGCGACAGAGCACGTGCGCGATGCCGAGCTCGTCGAGCGTGCGGGAGAGCACCCCGGCTTGGTCCTGGGCCTGTTCCATCAGCTCGGGGACGACGCCGGTGCTGTCCTTGCCGTCGAAGTCGAAGCACAGCAGCCGGTACCGACCAGCGGCGTCCGCGAGACGGATCGCCCACGGCGTCGACGGCGCCACGGGGCCGAGCGGGTGAAGCCGGGGGTAGCTGTTGCTGTCCAGCCGGCCGTAGGCGTCGCGGATCATCGCGCGCACCTGGTCGCGTGGACTCAGGCGGCGCGTCAGTTCCCACGCGGAGTCGACGGACGGCGACACGCCGATGGTCTTCTCAGGTCGTGGTTCTGGCGCTTGCGGGCGCGATGAAGCTACTATGACGACATCTCCTCTGGAGGTATGGCAAAGCCCCGGTTGGTAGCCGGTAGGTATGTGCTGGAGCTCGGACCCGTGGTTGGTAGCCGGTAGGTAGGTCAGAGCTACGAATCTTCGAGAGCCCGTCGTTGGTAGCGACGGGCTCTCATTCGTTAAGTCGTCGTCGTGTCGGCCTCCTCGGAAGCGGTCGCGGGGGAGAGCACGGGCAGTGCTCCCAAGTCGGTGCGCAGCTGTGCTGCGAGTCGCTCGAGGTAGAGCGACATCGAGAGGTTGCCGGAGGCCTCGGCGGCTGCCTGGAAGGCGGCCTCGGTCTCGGGTGCCAGTCGGATCTTGCGGGGGACGGCGATCTCGCCGGTGGGACGGCGGTTGCGTCGGGTGCCGGCGTGGATGCTCGTCATGTCGCAAGCCTGGCGATTAAGGGGTCCACTAAGTCGGAGGCGGGTGGCCGTGTCGCCGAATCCGTAGGCAGATTCCGTGGCGTGTTCGGCGACAACCCGATGTTCGTGGGTTATGCTCGCGGACATAGAGAGACCTCCTGTGAAGGCTGGTGGATCTGGATTAGCTCGAACCTCGGCGCCGGCAAGCAGTGAGGGTGAGAGCTACAACACGTGCAGGAGCCCGTCGCGGAAGCGGCGGGCTCCTTCGTTTTAGGCGACGTCCGCGATGGGCAGCTCCTGACGTGTGGGGATGACTGCGGGAGGGTTGGCGACGAGCTCGGGCATGCCGAGGTTCTGGGCGAGCAGTGCGGCGATGTAGTCACTGACGCTCATGCCGCGCATGTCGGCTTGTGCCTTGACGGCCTCGCCGAGGGGCGCGGGGACCCGGGAGAGGAGCGCCTGACGGTCGCCCTTCGCGGGTCGTCCTCCGTGGTGTCGCTGTGCAGCCATGTCTCGGACAGTAGTGGTGGCCTGATTCAGAAACAGGTCACTTCGGCGGCGTGTCTGATCCGAGTCGCGCGACACGCGGCATCTCCGATGACACGCTGCGGGCGTCCACCGTGGCGAGTACGAGATCCTCATCTTCCTCGGCGCGTGGTGGTCGGTGTAGCCGGAGCTCGCCGTCAATGTGGACGTCGACGCCGGCGCTGAGGTCGAGCAGGACCGAGACGGCGAGGGATCCGCGGCAGACGACTTCGCAGCACGCCTGGGGGAGTGGCACAAAGGTGCGGCCCGCGGTGTCGGCGTACGTGAACGTCGCCGCGAGCTCGCCGCCGTCCGTGTCCGCGAGCACGGGCCCGTCCACGATCGTCCCGTGCATCCGAACCCGCATGGCCCCTCCTCCTCTATTGGTACTTTATATACCAGTAGATGCTACGAGCGCACGACTTGGTCACACTCGCGAGGTGCCCAAACGCGTCGACCCGCCTCTGCCCACCGAAGTCGGCATGAGCGTGGACGCCCTGGGCAGCCGGGTGCGCGTAGGCCTGATCCGGCACCTGCTGGCGCACGGACCGAAGACACGCCCGGAGCTCGCGCGCGAGATGGACCTGTCGAGCTCAATGGTGGCGAAGAACCTCGACGTGCTCGAGGAGCTCGGCGTGGTGACGCTGGACCCACCGCGCTCGGAGCCGGACCGGAAGCCGCGCAGGTACGTCGTAGAACAGAACCGGGTGGACGCGATGCTGAAGACCTTGTCGATGACGTTGACTGGCACGTTGTAAGCGCAATACGGCCATATCGACGCGCTCACCTTCTGCATTGCCACGTTGCAGGTGGAGGTGCCGAACGCATGGGCCGAACACCGGGCGCGGCCAAGAACTCTGGACCCGAGCATCCCAGTCCTGCCTCGACCTCAACGCCAAGTGCGGTGAGCCTGGCCTTCTATTTCCGGGCGGCCTCGTTCTGATTAGCACCCGCCGCGGGGACCGCTCAGGATCTGAGCAGCCCCCGGCAAACTGGAGAGGTTAAGACCGGAACACGTCTTCAATCTGCGCTTGAAAAGCGAGCGACTAGGCCGACGCGGACGGTGACGTCGGAAGCATCGTCGGCACCGTGTCATGGGGAGCCTGCGGGTACGAGTGCCACGCACCGGACGCATCCTGCCACTGGTAGTCGATGCCGTCCAAGGCCGTCGCGAACGCCACTACATCCGCCCAGTGGCCGGCTGCAGCCGTGAGATCATCCTGGGCCTGCTGGTACTGCTCGCTCGTGACATCAGACCCGACCGTCGTGAGCTCCTCGAAGGTGTTCGCGAGCTCGGTGTCTAGCTCCTCCCACATCTCCACCACGGCTGCCAGCGCGTTCTGCGCCGCAACGTTGGCCTGCTGCAGCCACACGAACTGCAGGTTCACCGCCTGGAGCGCCGCGACGTCTTGGTTCAGCTGGCTAATCGAGTTCCTGTCGCTCTGCACCGCATTGTTCTTCGCTTTGATCTGGTCGCTGTAGAGCACAGTACCCACGATGGAGAGAGTGAGCCCCACAACGGAGATACCAATGATAGCGAGGCCCACGCCCTGCCCGCCCGGAATGAGGCATACAGCAACTCCGACTACACCGAAGAACAGCGATACCCCGATACCGATCTCCGCTGCGGTCACCATGTTGTTAAGCGTTTGGATCTCGTTATTGAGAGAGTCGATGTCTGCGGTGAGATTCGCGATCGCGTCCTGGTCGCCCCCAGCGCCCTGCAAGGCTTGCTGGGCCAGCTGACCCAACGTTATACCGTCAGCCGTGATGTCCGAGCTGAACTGATTGAGGGAGGTCACCAGATTCTGCGCGTTGGTCAGCTGGTTCTGCACGGTTTGCTGCATGGCAGACAGTGCGATACCGAGCTTTGCCTTTGCGGTCGCATTAGTCGGGTCGGCGATGAGGATGTCGAGCCAGTTGCCCGCCAGCGTGTCCTCGGCTTGGAACAGGTCAGCCGCCTGATTCGCGATGATCCCCGGGAATGCGAGCATGTTCGCGAATATGCCGTCAGTCCAGGTGATGCAGTGTCCCCTTGCGGGCGCAAATGAAGTGGCGAAGTCTGCATACGTCGCCGGTGGCTGGTTCAATGTCGGCAAAGTAGTGTTCAAAATGCCGTAAGCGTACTGATTGATGGTCGCACACGCGTTTTGATAATCTGCGAGGGCTTGGTTCGTGGGTGCGGCAGCGATTATGGTTGAAAGCTTCATTGCGATCTCCTCAGTGTTATTGGCGGTCCCGCCCGATGCCGGCCCCCCGAGAGTGAGTATTGCGCTTGAATGGCAAGCCAACAGAGGTGCCCCCGGAACTGGGGCTCAATGCCGCCCCGCTTTCACGCTTAATCCCCGCTCAACCGTTGAGTCTTTAGCCCCGCTAAGCCCCCGCATTTGGGGCAGATTACAAACCTAAACGACGCCTACCCATCGCGGCGGCACGGCGAGGACTTCCGCGCGGGCGGAGCCTCGGCGGCACCCGCCGGCCGTGTCGCCGGACGCATAGGGCGCAGTCGGATGCACTAGCGACAAGGCACGCGTTGCGGATGGGGACCGCGCAAGCGCCGGCCACGGAGCGAGCGCTTCGACGAGGCATCGCCCGTGCGCGAAGCAGCCGCGGATTACTTCGCGGACTGAGCGGCACGGCGCTTCCGCAGGACGCGGGAGAAGAATGCCGTCGCTAGCCCTATCGCGACGAACACCGCCGCCAGACCACTGACTACCTGCCCGATGAAGTAGACGGGCGGCAGGACCAGCGTCACGAGCCCGAAGCCGAACCGCACGATAGCGAGGCCGAATCCGACGAACAGGAACGTGGAGGTCGCGCGCGCCGTCCTGTTCGTCGAGGACAGCCCAGCACGGAGGTGGGGAAGAAGCAGGGCGGCGATGTACGCCGGGTAGGCCGTCGCGACCGTGGAATACGCCCGGCTCGTCGGGCCCCAGAGCTGGTCGGCGAGATCCGGGGCGTGCGCCCCCTGTCGTGCGAAGGCGAAGAGGATGACCTCGAGCACAATGACGGCGACGAAGACCAGCAGCCCCGGGCGACCGGACACCCATCGCTGCGTAGCAGGGGCCTCCCACGCGCGGGCGACCTGCGTACCGGCGAGAAGGAGGCCGGCGAATAGCGCGAGCTTTGCCACGAGATCCGTGAAGTTGGGGAAGGGCGCGAGCGCGTCGAGAGCGGCATAGACCGGCGGGGTGATCAGGGTGAAGGCGATGGCGACCGCGATCGCGGACGACGCGATGAGGACGTTCTGGCCGCGGATGGCCGAAGGCAGGCGCGTGAGTGCCAACGCCACGAGAACGACAGCGGCGAGGTACGTCATCAGCATGTTCTATCCCAGGTTCTCTTCTATCCGACGGGCTGCCGCCTCATCGTCCGCACGACGGCGGGCCACGCGATGCGCGGATGCCAGCCTCGCCTGCACCAGCTCCATCAGCTCGACCTCAGAGAGGTGGCCGACGGCCTGGTCGCGCGCATCGGCGGGCCATCCCGCCTCTTGCAGAGTAACGACCCCCGCGACTGCCAAACCGCTGGTGAGCGATGTGTGGGCAAGTCGCGCGACCTCTATAAGATGACGCGGTTTCATGCCGTTGGCGGTGATGTCGCGCGACAGCTGCTGCGGCGACATCCCGAGGCTCTCGGCCACCTGCAGCCGGATGCCGCCCGGATCCACCGCGTCGATCCACGCCTTCAGCCCGTTCGGCTGCGGCGGGTCCTCCCAGGTCTGTTCCTCGCCGAGGAGCGCGGCATGGCGGCCGCCCCGCCGTCGCAGCAAGGCCGCTGACGCGTCGTCCAGGGTGATCTGCGACAGCACCTCATCGATCGACGGCGCCTTGACTCCGCGATGGAGATCGCCGTACTCCTCGAACGTCGACAGCGCCCCCACGGGGTGGATGCCGACGGCCCGGGCGGACGCGATGACGGTCTCCTCGCGAATGCGCCCGCTCACCAGCTGACGCTGCAGGGCCATGCGGCCGACACCGATCTCCTTCGCGAGAGGGAGCGTGGCAGCGGGGAGGGCACTCTCTGCCGCCCAGCGCTTGAACGCAGCGGCGGACACGGACACCTGGCGGTCCCTTCATGAGGCGCAGCGGGGGAGTAGTGCACACTCTTGTTTACGCAGCGCACTTCTTGCCTAATATGTGCAACCAGTCGATCCGGGTGCTGTCGCCAGCCTGACAGACCGGAGAGGCCGGTCGGCTGGATGACGCAGCACAGACGTGCCATCGAGGTCCGGTTCCCAGTGTCCGCCGATCACCCGCGCCCCGACAACGAGAGAGATGGAGTCCGATGAGCGCTGCGAGCCCAGAAGCCGGAGAGCCCGCACCCGGCACCCCCCGCCAGATAGAGGACCACCTGATGCCGATCCGGCCTGGGGCCTCGGCACCGGTGCAGGTGGTCCACGCGAGCGGCCCCCTTTGGGCCATCGACGGCATGCCTCTCGTCGTCCCAGCCGACGCCGATGTTCGCCGCGTCGTACTGGACGCGGCCGGCCGCGCGGTAGGAAGTAGCGCGTGCTACCGCGTCACGGTGGTCGACGGAGGCCGGGTGACCCGCGTGGCCGTGAGCGCGGACGGGGGCTCGGTCGCCGACGGTGCCGACGCCTCTCTCTGGGCCGGCCCTCGCGACATCGACCCCGCGACTCGCCTGAACGCTGATGTGTCGCTCGTCGCGCTGGGCTGCCACCCCGGAGCAGGGACCACGTCCTGGGCGCGCCTCCTCGGCCTCCGTGAGGTCATGCGGGACGCGCCTGTCGATCCGGACGACCGGGTGCTGCTCGTCTGCCGTTCGGTGCCAGCCGGTCTCTCGCGTGCCAAGCACGCGATCCGGGACCTGGGTCGACACCGAGTGGGCGCCGTCCTCGTCGTCGCCGACGCGCCTGGTCGACCGGTCCCGGACGCGCGACGGGAGCAGAAGGTGGTGGCCGGCGCTGCGCCGGTGGTGGTGGCGCCATGGGTTCCGGCCCTGCGAGGAGTGGAAGACGTCTCGCCCGGCGTCGCAGAGCGTGTCCACCGCGTCACGACGCGCGTCGGCCGAGCGCTCGAGGCGGCGACGGGCGTCGGGGAGGACGTCCAGTGATGTGGGACGCGGTCGCGTTCGGAGCCCTCGCCAGGTCTCCCAGGCTCGTCCTCGCGCTCGACAAGGCCGGCATCGTCGTCGCGCAGGCGTACTGCTTGCCGGGCCAGGCCCAGGACGGCATGGACACCATGAAGCTCTGGCTCATGATCGCCGCGGGGTTCGCCGCGGGCGTCTCCCTCGTGATGCTCGGCGTGGGCCTCCTCTTCCAGCACCAGCATCACGACGGCGGTCAGATGATGACGAAGCTCTCGCGGTGGGTGCTCGGCTCGATCTTCGTATCCGCCGCGTCGGGGATCGCCTCGGTCTTCGTCGGCCACATCTCCGGCGCGTGCACGCCGATCCCGACGTGAGCGGGCGCGAGCCGGACACGCACGGGCGGGTGTCCCGGGCGTGGCACTCGAAGCAGGCGAAGTGGGGCGCGGTCGGGGTGCTCGGCGCCGCGCTCCTCATCGTGATCGCCGTCACTGTCATGGGCATCGTGGCGCCCGAAGACGCGTCCCCGGGCGGCTCCGACCCCTCGAATGCCGACGCGGGCGTCGAGGCGACGCCCACGACAGCAGCGGTCGACGACTCTGTGTGCCCCGAGACGACGGCGGACGCGACGCCCCACCCGACCGTTCCGTCGGACCTGCGATACCAGCCGGGCACCGACGGGCTGTCCTGGCCCGTCTCGCCGACCGTCGGGCCGACGAAGGACGTCGACGGGTTCGACGCCTGCTTCGCGCACTCCCGCGTCGGCGCGGCTCTGGCCGCGGTGACCACCGTATACAGCCAGTTCGACACGCGCCACACGATCGGTGACTCGCTGGCCTTCTACATTGCGGACGGGCCGGGGAAGCAGACGGCGATCTCGGAGACGGCCGGCAAGTCGGATCCCGAGTCGATGCTGTCGAACGGCATGACCTCGGCGGGCTTCATCGTCGACGCGTTCTCGCCAGATCAGGCGCAGATCACGCTCGTATACACGTTCCCCAGCTCGCCGACCGGGTACGCCGGCATCCCGGCGACGATGGTCTGGGTCGACCACGACTGGAAGATCCGAGTGCTGGACGATGGCGAGCTGTCCGCGGGAGGCGGGACGACGCCCGGCAAGGGGGACTTCATACCCTGGTTGGGCGGCAGCTCGTGATTGTGCATCCGCTCGATGCGGCAGGTGACGCCACGTGTGCGCTCGTCGCGCCCTGCGGTGTCGCGAGATCGGCCGTCCGAAACGTCGCGACCGGAGCCTTCGAGGACACCGCGAGCCAGATGTACCAGGGGTTCGACTCCATCACGAAGGACTTCCTGACGTCCTGGACCGGCAACTCCTTCATCGTCGACATCCAAGGGGCCGCCAGCCAGTGGTTCCGGGAGAGCAACCTCCCGGTGGACGTGGGCTTGTTCACCCTCGGTCTCATCGTCGCCGGCATCCGCACGATGTACATGGTCCGCAGCGAGCCGATCAAGGACGCGGTGAGCGGCGCCGCGCGAGTGCTGGCGGTCACGGCGGCGGGGGCCAGCGCGCTCAAGGTGCTCGCGTGGGCGTCCGACTCGTACTCGCAGTACATCCTGCGCGTATCGGGCACGAGCGCGAACGGCGCGGAGATCGTGTCGACCTTCGCCACGCAGTTCCCAGCACTGGCGCTGATCTTCGGCTTGGTCGGCATCCTCGCCGTCGGGTGCCAGTGGATCATCATGATCGCGCGGGACGCGACGTTACCGCTGCTCACGGCGTTCTGGCCGTCGGCCGCTGCTGCGTCGCTCTTCCGGCGCGGCCAGCAGGCCTTCGAGAAGGTGACCTCCTGGCTCATCGCCTTCCTCTTCTACAGCCCGATCGCCGCCGCGATCTACGCCTACGCATGGCGGCTCAAGAACGGCGACGACGGACCGGGCGGAGTCCTGACCGGTCTGACGCTGATCGGACTCGCCGTCCTCACGCTCCCGGCCCTGATGCGACTCGTCGCCCCGGCCGTCGAGGCCGTGGGGAGGGCGTCCGGCGGAGCGATGGCGCTGGAGGGCGTCACCGCGGCGGTCTCCGCGGGCGTGGCGATCGGTGCTGCCGTGGCGACCGGCGGCGCATCAGCCGCCGCCGGCACCGGCACCGGGGCGAGCAGCGCCACCATCGGCGGAGAGACGGTGGCCGCCGCGGAGGGCGGCTCAGCCGCTACGACGGCTGCGCGCGGTAGTTCGAGCGGGATAGACGGCGCAGTCGGAGGAGACACTGCGCCGGGCACCGCCGCCGCCAGGAGCGGCTCACCCGCATCGTCCTCGGAAGGGCCTGCTGTCCAGAGGCCCGAAGCCTCGGGTGGCGCATCGACAGGTGCACGAGCGGGCTGGGCCGCTGCACGCGATCTCGCGGGGATCGCGGAGGCGGGGGACAAGACTGCGGAAGGGATGATCGGTGACTGACCGGCTCCACGAGACGGAACGCGTCAAGTTCGGCAACTGGCTCCCGACCACGAAGGCGACGGTCGGTGGCCTGACCATGGTCGGCGGATGGGGTGCGCTACTCACGTCCGTCCTGGTGCTCGTGGTCTCCATCGGGTTCGACATGTGGGCATTCGGCCTGAGCGTGCTCGCCCTCGTCCTGCTCTGGGAGTCCCTCTTCATCGTGCGGTGGGGGCCGCCGAACAGCGGACGCACCATCGCCGCGCGGTGGGCGGACCGGCTGGCGCACCGTTCGCGGAGAGAAGCCGGCAGCACGGTCTACCGGACGGGCGTCTTCTCCGCGCTGCCCGATGACGCGCTGCTCGCGCTCCCGGGGCCGCTGGCGGAGCTCGAGGAGATCGAGGGCGAGGACGGCGAAGGGGCACCATTCGTCCTGCTGCATCACCGACCGACCTCATCGGATCCGACGCTCACCGCGACGATCGTGTGCAACCCCGACGGGACGAAGATGCTCCCACAGGAGACGGTCGACGCCCGCGTCTCCGCGCTGGGCGGCTGGATCGCGTCGCTCTCCAAGGACTCCGCCATGACGGGTGCCGTCATCGTGGTGGATTCCGCGCTCACATCGTCGGCGCCGCTCGTCGAGAAGATCGCGGCGGAGGTGTCCCCGACGGCGCCCGAGCTCGCGCGGCGGGCGCTCCTCGAAGGCGCGCGACAGCTCCCGGCGCGCTGCTCATCCGTCGAGGTGTTCGCCACGCTCGCCTGGTCCCAGAAGGAGCTCGGCGACACCGTAGAGGACGCCGCCGCGGAGGTGGCCGCGCGGCTGCCGGAGCACCGGGCGATGCTCGCCAACGCAGGCGCGGGTCGCCCCATCGTCGCCACCAGCGAGGATCTCGCGCGCTCGATGCGCATCGCGTATCGGCCGGAGCGGGAGCAGGAGATCGCGCTCGACGAGCTCGCCGGGCGCCCCTTCCGGCTCCGCGTCACAGAGGCCGGCCCGGACGAGTTCGACGACACGGCCCGCCGTGTCTGCCGCCACGACGGGGTGGCCTCGGTCACGGTGATGATGCTGGCGCCGCCGCAGGCACACATCACCGAGGACAGCATGGACGCGCTGTTCGCGCCGCAGGACAAGTTCCTGCGCAAGCGGGTCGCGGTCTTCTACCGGCCGCTGACGCCGGGGGAGTCGCTCCGTCGCGCCGCCGAACTGCGCCGCAGCACCGGCGTCGCCGCGACGGCCAAGGCCCGCGCATCCATGTTCGACACCTACAAGGTGCAGCTGGCCGACAAGACGGAGACCGATCTGGTGTCCGGAGCGTCGATGACACGCTTCGCGATGGAGGTGACGGTGACCTTCGAGCCCACTCCGCGTGCTCAGCGCGACGCGCTCCAGAAGCTCAAGGGCTTGCTCGAGGGAACCGGGCTGACTTGGCGCTTCGTCGAGACCGACACCGCTGCCGCGTTCCACTCGACGCTGCCGCTGGGGCTGCTGCCGTGGCAGTACGAGACGCCGGTGCAGCGCCTCGCCGAGGGCGGCAACTGATGGCCGGCGAGACGCTCCTGCAGCGCACGCCCTCGGGGTTTCGAGGACGTGGGGGAGGACTGTGGCCACGCGTCCCGCAGCCGCCCATGTGGTTCTCGACCTCCGTGCAGGTGTGCGGGATCTACCCGTTCGGCGTCGGTACCGGCCGCCCGACCGACGGAGCACCACTCGGCCGCGACGTCGACACGGGCACGGCGGTCTGCACCGACCACGAGGCCCTGTACCGCGCCGACGTGATCTCGTCCCCGTCCGCCTTCCTCCTCGGCATCAACGGGGTGGGGAAGTCGAGCACGGCGCAGACGATCCTCCTGGGCCAGATGGGGCGCGGGCTGACGCCAGCCATTTACGACCCGATCAAAGGCGAGCACGTCCCGATGATCCGCGCCGCGGGCGGCAAGGTCTTCTCCATCGGTCCCGGATCCGGCCGCGACAGGCTGAACCTCGTCTCGCCGGGACCGCTCGGGGCCGCGGCCGCGCACATCGGCGGCCGCGTCGGCGCCGAGCTGTCGCAGCTGGCTCGCGACAGGGCCGTCGCGCTCGTGCAGTTGAACGCACGGGTCAGCCGTGGAGCGCCGCTCGACGACATCGAGGACGCCGCGCTCGAGGCGATCGTCGACACGCTGCGAGAACGCGAGGGCCGGCCGGTGACGCAGGACCTCGTGACGGTCTTCGACGCTGTCTCCGAGCGCATGCTCCACGTGACCGGCCGCCGCGACGCGGACGACTTCCGGGCGCGGTTCGCGCGCCTCGGGGAGACGCTGCGGGCGATGCTCGCAGGCGAGATGGGCCAGATGCTCAGCGGCCGGGACTCCGTCGAGTTCGAACCGGGCAACCCCGGCGGCTTTTGCTTCGACACGTCGAGCATCGACCCATCGAACACGCGCCTCCTGTCGGCGGCGATGCTCTCCACTTGGTCGCTCGGCAGCGATGCGATCGACGCGCACTGGGAGATCGCGCAGCACGAGCAGCGCCTGGTCGAGGAAGCCGCTCGCGCCGGAGACCGCTACGAGCCGGCAGTGACCTGGAACGGGTACACCTCGTTGAAGGACGAGTTCTGGTACCCGCTGCGCGCGTGCGAGGGCATCGTCGACCGGGCCGACGCGGCATCCCGGACGAACCGGAGCAAGGGGGAGGCCGACCTCAAGGTCACCCACTCGCCGAAGGACCTGCTCTCGCTGTCGAACCCCGCCGACCGGGAGAAGGCGCGCGGGCTCATCGAGCGCTCCGGGCTGCTGATGCTCATGGCCCTGACCCGCGACGACCTCGAGTCGCTGAGCGGCACCCGTCGGCTCACCGACAAGGAGATCGACCGCGTCGCGAGCTTCAACGCGGCGCCGTCGTGGCGGTCCCCGCGCAGAGGCAAGGGCGCGAAGGGGGCTCCGCCCGGGGCCGGCCGCGTGATGTTGAAGCTCCCCGAGCGGGCCGGGATCACCGTCCAGATGCTCCAGACCGACATGCAGCAGCGGCTCCACGTCACCGACGACCGGTACCGGCACTAGGAGGCCCACGTGACCATGACTCCCTGCGATGAGCTCGACCTGATCGCGACGGGCGACGTCCTCCACCTCGGAGACGTCCCCTTCTCCGGCGCCGGCTCCTACGCCGACGCCATCGAGTGGCTGACCCGAAACGCGCAGCAGAAGGGCCGCCCGATCCGCGTGCACAGCATCGACACCGTCTCCGGCCGAGAGGGCTGGTTCTCCGTCGATGCGGACGGGACCGTCCATGCGGCCGGACCGGCTGCGGCGGCGGTCGCCCCAGGCGCCTCGCTTCGCCGCGCGGATGTGCGCTTCGTGAAGCCGGCGAAGCCGCGGCCGCGGACGGGTCTCCGCGCCGCCGTGTACGCGGCCACCGGGGGAGTGGTGAACTTGGGCCAGTCCGCGCTCGAACGGGAGACGGATGAGCTCGCGCGACGGATCAGCCGGAAGCTGACCGGCAGCCACTCCACCGCGATCCTGTCGCTGAAGGGGGGCGTCGGGAAGACGTCGACGACCGGTGGTGTCGGGATGATGCTCGCCGAATACCGCGGCGACCCGCCGTGCGCGGTGGACATGAACCCGGACTCCGGCGACCTCGCCGAGCGCGTGGTGGGCGAGGCGGCCTACGACGTGGAGACGGCGCCCACCGTGACCGACGTCGTCCGGGAAGCTGCGACGATCGGCTCGCTCACCGACCTCTCCCGGTACATGCACCACGCGAACCGGCTGCACGTCATCGCGGGGGAGCAGGATCCCGAGGTGTCCGACGCGCTCACCGCCGACGACCACGCCCGGGTCCAGGCACTGGTGGCGCGGTACTACAGCGTGGTGCTCACCGACTGCGGCACGGGCGTCTCGCACCCGGCGATGGCGGGCATCCTCCGCAGCGTCTCCAACGTCGTGATCGTGACCGACTGGGCGGTCTCGGCGGCCGACCGTGCCGCCCGCGCCATCGGCTGGCTGCGCGAGCACGGGTACGCGCACCTCGCCGACGGCGCAATCGTCGTCGTCGCCGACATGGCGGACGTGCCGGATGAGGTCGACCGCTCGGCGATCGCGCGGTTCCTCGAGGTGTCGTCGGCGCAGCTCATCCAGGTCCCGCGCGACCGGGCCGCGGCCGGGGGAGTGCAGATCTTGCCCGAGCGGGTGTCCCCGGCCACGCGTCTGGCATGGATGCGCATTGCAGCTGCGATCGTCGACGGGTACCGGTAGGTCCGTGTCCAGGAAGACCGTCCTCATGGCCATCGGGCTGGTGGGCACCATCGCTCTGATCGTGGTGGCGATGGTGGCAGCGCGCGGCGTGCCGGATCCGCCGCCCTCGGACACGGCCGCCCAGACGGCTTTCGCGTCGCCGCCGGCGGCGGCCCCGGAGCCGGAAGACCGCACGCTCGCCTTCGCGGCCGCAGCCGCCTTCTGCCGTCCCGACGTCGACTCCGGGACGTGGCAGCGCGCCCTCGGGCCATTCCTCACGACCGATGCCCGAACGCTCTACGCGGCGACGGCACCGGCGAACGTCCCGTGCTCGGGCGTGAAGGACGCCGGCGGCCCGGTCGGCGATCAGCAGACGTCGACGGATGCGGCGTGGCAGTTCACCGCCGACGTCGGCGGCCCCGTGACCGTCACGCTGCATCGCGACGCACCGGCCGCTCCATGGAAGGTCTCGTACATCGACCCGGCCAGCGGCGCGCCGTGAGCAAGGGTGGGCTGATCGCGCTGGTGGTGGCCGCGCCGGTCGTCGGGCTCGCCGCGGTGGTCGTGGTCGTCTTCACGGTCATCATCGGCGGGAGCAGGGACTCCGCCTCCGCCGCGGCGTGCGGCGCAGACGGACCGGCCGTCGCCGTGCAGACGGGCCAGCTCCCCGACCGCATCGGCGCGTACTCGGGCGAGCAGATCCAGAACGCGGCGTCGATCCTCTCGATCGGCCGGCAGCGCGGTCTCGACCGGCACGCCCAGCAGGTCGCTCTGATCGCGGCCATGACCGAGTCGAACCTCCGGGATCTCGACGGCGGGGATCGCGACTCGGCCGGCCTCTTCCAGATGCGGCCGTCGCAGGGGTGGGGGACGCACGACCAGATCATGGATCCGCAGTACGCCATCGGCCTGTTCTATGACCGCCTCACCGCCGTCCCCGGCTGGGAGGCGAAGGCACCGGGCGAGGCGGCGCAGGCGGTCGAGAGGTCGGCGTTCCCCGACCGCTACGCGACGCACCTGCCGGAGGCGGCGCAGGTGATGGACGGCCTTTCGGGGGCGGACGTCGCACGCGTATCAACCACGGATCAGGGCCTCGCCTGCTCGCCCAGCGGAACCTCCGCGAGCGGTGGGCTCGCCGCAGAGGAGCGTTGGCCGACGGGTCCCCATGCCGAGCAGGTCGCTCATGTCATCGCGTTCGCGAAGCAACAGCTCGGTAAGTCCTATCGCCTCGGCAGCACCGGCCCGGACAGCTGGGACTGCTCCGGCCTGACCAAGGTCGCGTACGCCGGCATCGGGATCGACATTGACGACGGGCACTCCGCGACCACGCAGTGGAGCAATGGCGTCGCGCGCGGGCA